>CAZOGT010000177.1:0-6567 GCA_964579015.1 uncultured Acidobacteriota bacterium
GAGGGAGCTGAAAAGATACGGGTATTCAGGCAATATTGGATTGCTGGTAGGTTTTAAGGAGGAGTTCTTCCACTTTTTCTTCCACTTCTTCGAAGCTGAGGTCTTCCACGATGGCGATTTCAGAAACCACCAGCTGCATGGCCCTTTCCATCATCTTTTTTTCCCGGAAGGAGAGGTCTTTTTCCTGGTTGAGGAAGAACAGGGCCTTCATTACGCAGGTGACTTCGCGAATGTCACCGGTACTCATTCTTTCCGAGTTGGATTTATACCTGACTTTCCAGTCGGCGGAAGTGGTCTCCTCGGTGGTACCTAGAATCGTATAAAGCTCACCAACGACTTTTTCATTACTGAGCGCCCTTAGCCCTACGCTTTCAGCGTTGTCAACCGGGATCATGACATTTGATTCACTGTCATTGAGCCTGACTATATAGAATTCGGTATTTGATGATCCCCCCAGCATTTTTATCGCGATATCTTCTACAGTGCCTACACCCTGGTTTGGATAGATAATTTTGTCACCGATTTTGAATCGCATTTAGAAGGCCCTCGGGATTTGATGATAAAGAAGCACCTTTAATCTTACGCCATCAGGGCCGGTCAAGTCAAAGGGCCTCGGGGCAGAGGCATTTGCGGATAAGGATAATCATAAACCCGGAACCGGGAAATCCAGATGCCTGATTTGCCGGGTAATGAGAATAGATGAGGGTTGATTCCCGGGCTGTACGCCATTCAGTTTGCACAAATCAGCTGCGGCGTTTAACTGGCTGCCAAATCTGTTATATACTTTTCAGAATTCAGACATATGCCGGAGTGGCGGAATTGGCAGACGCACCAGACTCAAAATCTGGCGGGATTTAATCCCGTGGGGGTTCAAGTCCCCCCTCCGACACCACTTTTTTTCAACAGCTTGCATTTTTTTCCACGCGTCAAAAACTCACTTTGATTTTGGACGCCTCCAGTCAGTGTCCAGCCTTGTTTCAATTTTTGTAAACCTCGCGCTGAGGATTCAACGGTCAGGAACCGCCCCCTGGCTACTTGGAATATAGTTGGCGCCCCTTTATTACCCCCGGTTTTATCGGGTCCCTTTGGTCCCTTTAGTCCCTTCTGTCCCTTTTATTCAATGTATCCTCAAGGCCCTGCCCGCCCGGATTGCAGCCCTAAAACGTAAATTCTTCGTTGAATACCATATCCCCGGGCTTCAGGATGAGATCAATCAATCCGAAACCAGCCTCCATATGGAAGAGAATTTCGTGTTCAGTGCCGTTGAAATAGGGATTGCCGTCTTCATCGTATCTTGAGAAGAAGAGAAGGGTGCCGCTATATCCATCCTGGGGGGGCTGGTACCTGAGAATCGGCACACGGGTGCCAGAGGAGCTGTCTGAGAGCCAGACCTTGTTCTGGATGGCCGGGAGGGTCGTTGTCCGCAGAAACCCGTCAATCTGGCGAAGGTCGAAGTGCCCTTCCGGCTCGGAATGGGTGGTAATTTCAACTATTATTTCAGGGCCATCTTCCTGGTTGACGTATTGTTCAACCTGGTCCTTCAAAGCCTTGTTCTCTTTGTCGGCCAGCAACCGCATCTGCCCGATGGCGGCTTTCAGGGGCCTGGCAGTCAAAAACCGGATTTGAAGGTACAGATGCACCTCCCGGTCCCCGATTCCCGTGTCAACCTCACTGTCTCCATAACTTCGGCCGGAAGCAACCCGTCCTCTTCCAAAGTCCATCATTCCCGGGATGTTGACCCCTGTAAGCGCGTATGGATGGGCCCAGGGAGAGTCTGCAAGAAGCTTTTCGCAGTCTTTATGTCTCCAATCCGTATAGTGTTTATCATCCCAGAAATCGGCAGAAAACAAAGTTGAAACGCTGAGAACCAATACCAGGGCGGCGAGGCTGATTCCGGATTTCATAATTCGTCCCTTTCAATGAACTGGAGGGTTGGGAATCGGATGGGGAACAGGATAAAACAGGAACAAATACCAAATTCTGTCTACCTCCGGCTACTGCTTCAGTTTAACACTGCGCCAAAAGGAAGACAGAATAAAAGTGCCTGCTGGTCGCCGGGCCGGCAACAAGCGAGCTTTACCCCGATGTGGAAGCCGGTTTTGCATTTTCCCGGGGGGATGAGCCGGGTTGTCAGGCTCTCTCTCCCCCTGCATAATCCGCTGTGTAAGCCCTGAACATCCGCTGAATTTCCCGGGTGATTTTCCCCGGATTCCCGGTGCCGATGACCGCATCATCGACCTGGCGGACAGGCAGGATTTCCTTGTTGGACGAAGTGAGGAAGGCCTCTTCCGCCGCGTAGAGCTCTTCCCGGGAGATGCCCCCCAGGCGGGGGCTTAAACCGGGTTCAGCAATATCCAGGACCACGTCGCGGGTCACTCCGGGCAGGATATCATCCTCGGGGGTTGTCAGCCGGCCCCTGATAACGGCAAACAAGTTTGAGGTGGTTGCTTCAAGAACGCGCCCGCGGCTGTCGACATAGAGCGATTCAACAGCCCCTTTCTCCCCGGCTCTCTTCAGCGCCAGGATCGCCTGGATATAGTCAATGCTTTTTGCCCCGGGCACGTGCCTGGTGATTTCCGAGGTTATGACTTTTATTCCCTCCTGGTACCACTCGGCCGGGTATGACTTCAGCGGGTTGGCCATGACCAGCAGGCGGGGACTGTCCCCGGGGGTTATGAAATCATCACTGTCCCCCCCGGTAACCACCAGCCGGATACTCGATTCCTGAAAACTGTTTCGCTGCATGGTCTCCCCCACTATGTTCCTGATTTCACCGGAATCCCAGGGGCAGTTCAACCCGACCAGCCTGGCGGAGTTGAGGAGCCTCCTGATGTGGGCATCAAGATGAAACGGCCTGCCGCCGTAGGTGCGCAAATAGTCAAAAACCGCGTATCCCCTTAATATGGCCAGGTCACTGACCGGAAGTAACGCTTTTTCCCCAGGAACAAATTCCCCGTCAATGTAGTAGACACTCATTGATTTCCTCTCATCCTCACCACGATCGAAGTCAGGACCGGGGTCAGGATCACCGTGGTAATGGTTGAAGCCGCCACCAGCGGGGCAGCGGCCGTGGCCAGGGCGGCCATGGAGGGGTCGGCAAGGCTGACTGCGTGCGGGGTGGCCACCGCGTTCCCGGCAGTGCTGGAGGCTGCTGCTCCAGCGATTCCGGTTCCCCCCGCGGCCCGGTCAGCGAGCACATTCATCGCTCCCCCGACAAAGGTGGTGATCACGCCGAGCAGGAGCCCGGCCAGACCGGCCCTTACCAGCATGCTGAAGTCAATGCCCGCTCCCAGGGCAAAGGCAAAGAATGGAATCAGCACGGGTCCGCCCTTGAGCAGAAAGGCCCGCATATCCCTGTCCAGGTTTCCGAGGATCATGCCGATGATGATTGGGATGATTACAGCGACCAGGCTCATCAACGGAATTCGGGCCAGGCCGGTGGCGCCCAGGGCAATCATGGTGAGGAATGGGCCGTCATTTATGGAGATCAGGGATATGGCTCCGATATCCGTCTCATCCCCGAATTCGCCGGCCAGGGCGGCATACAGCCCGCCGTTGGTATTGCTCATGGCGGCAATGATGGCCAGGGAGGAGAGTCCGAAAATCCCTTCACTCCCGAACAGCCAGGCCACGCCCATGCCGATGGCCGCGGCTGTCGCAAACTTGGAAAGGGTTATTGCCGCTCCTTTTTTCAGTGCCCTGGGAGCGGCCCTGAGGGTAATGCCGGCACCCATGCAGAGCAGGAAGGCCCCTATCAGGGCGGAAGCGCCGTTCTTGAAAAGGGCCGAGGTAAAGCCCCCGATCTCCAGGGCCTGCGGGAAAAAGGTATTCATGGCAGCGCCCAGGATCAGGGGCACAACCATCATTCCGCCGGGTATTTTCTCAATGCCGCTCTTGATCTTCATATGGCTATTTCCCTGCTGAAAGGACCAGCGCCATGTCGCATGCGTTCCTGAAACTGGTGAGCGAGGCCTTGCCCTGCCAGGCTATGTCGTAGGCTGTACCATGGTCAACCGAGGTCCGGGTGAAGGGAAGTCCCAGGGTCACATTGACTCCACCGTGGAAGTCAATGACCTTGAGGGGAATGTGCCCCTGGTCATGGTACATGCAGACCACGGCGTCGTAATCGCCGTTCAGGGCGCTATGGAAGAGCGTGTCCGGAGGAATGGGACCGTACACATCAAGCCCTTCCTCCCGGGCTGCGGCTGCCGCGGGGGCGATCTCCTCAATTTCCTCCCTGCCGAAGGCGCCGTTTTCCCCGGCATGGGGATTCAGCCCGGCTACCGCAATCCTGGCTTGCGAACGCATCTTTTGCAGTGCGGCGTGGGTCAGGCGGATCACGTCCATGATCCGTTCTTTTTTTACCCGGTCCAGGGCCTCGCGCAGGGAAACATGGGTCGAAACATGGGTCACGATCAGCCGGTCGGAGGCCAGCATCATGGTGTAGTTGCTGACACCTGAAAGCTGCGCGATATACCCGGTGTGGCCGCTGAAAGCGGACTCGGTCAGGCGGATGGCCTCCTTGTTGACGGGCAGGGTCACAATCGCCTCCAGCTCTCCCCCGAGGGCACGAAGCGAGGCGTCCCTTACGTACTGCAGGGCCGCTGCCCCAACCTTCCTGTCGAGCCTTCCAGGCTCCAGGTCACCGGCCGAAAGCAGGGCCGAGTCGTAAATATTGAGGCTGCCCGGCTGGAACCGGGAGGCGTCCCGCAGGAGATGCAGGGGGATGGCAAGACCGAGCAAATCATTACATTTCCGCAGGGCGGAATAATCCCCGGTGACGATTGATTCCTCCGGAAGCATGTCTTCCCGGAAAGCCCGCAAAAGGATCTCCGGTCCGACTCCGTTGGCGTCACCCATGCTGATTCCGATCATTCTTCAGGTTCCTCTCGTGTAGTCTATCAACCGTAATATTATATCTTCATCCCCGAAGCCGCCTGCCTTGCTGATAAGCGGCAGGTCCGGAGAGCTTCCGGCAAACCTGGAGACCGCTATCCCCGGCTCAATCTCCGCCAGGGGGCGAATTCCGGTGACGCTTAAAGCCTCCAGCACCCCGATCAGGGTATCGCCTCCAAATACCGCCAGGGAGCCGAAATCTGATTTTGCCAGGACTGCGGCGGTGATCTTTCCCAGGTTCAGGGAAACCCGGAGGCAGAGGTCCTTTATATCCTGATGCTGAATGTTTTCCTGGAAAAGACGGTCTGGAGACTCACCGGAAGCCAGGCTGCGGAGGACCATGTCCCGGCCCGCGGCAGCCTCTGCGGCCAGGGTCTCAGCTATCCCGTCGGCCCCCAGCGCGCTGTCCCCAGGGGGAGCCAGGAGCATTTCCCGCGGGATTACAAAGGACTTCACTCCCCTGCTTTCAGCATAATCGGCCTGCTCCAGGGAGGACTTGTTGAGGCTTCCGTTCAGTACCAGCAGGGGGCCCCTGGGCCGGACTGTTTCAGGCTGGCCGCGGGGGAGATTCAGCAGCCCCGGGAGGACTCCCGCGAACCCGGCAGACCCGGCCGTGAGTCCGAGCAGGTCAAGATCGCGCAGGGATGCGCCGATTTTCTGAAGGTCGGAATCACTTTCGCAGTCAAAGACCAGGAATTCAGCGCCGCTTTTGGCCCAGGCTTCCGGGAAGCGGAGTTCGGCAGCGCCTACTGTTTCCGTCCTGCGGCCCGACTGTTCAGCCAGGATCGCGGTGATGCTGCTCGTCTTCACCGGCTCAAGGGGGTCAGAGCCGAACCGGGTCAGGTGCAGCGGTTTGTCTCCGATATAATGGATTCCCTGGCGGGTGAAGCGCCCGGCCCCGGGGAATGCCGGGATAAAGCAAAGTTTACTGCGGCCGGAGGCTGAAAGGGCCGCCTCCAGTTCGGCTCCCGGGTTGCCGCGGAGTGTGGAATCGGTCTTCTTGTAAAAGGAATCAATCCCGTGTTTTCTGGCTGATCCCACGATAGCCATGACCCGCCGGGCCGCCTCCCCGGGATCGAGGTGCCGGCTTTCCGTGTCAGCCACCAGTACCCGGAGACCGGGGGACAGTGATCTGAAATCAGGTTCAAGGTCCAGCGTTACCAGGGTTGCCAGGCCCTGTCGGGCGAACTGGACCCCGGTATCAATGGCCCCGGTCAGATCATCGGCAATAACAAGCAGTTGGATCATGGCATCGCTTTCCCGGCCGATTATTACATGCCTGACACGGACTGTCACGGAAGGACACGGCCTGGGCCCAAATTTTGTGGGAGGATAAGCCTGAATTTTTTTCGTCCCTAAGGTCCCTTAAGTCCCTTTGGTCCCTCGAAGCCCACTGAAAGATGCAGGGGCAATTCACGAATTGCCCCGGACAGCCGACAGGTTGCCGTGAACCTCCCCGAATCCCCGGAAACCTGGTTGCTTTCGCGGTCGGAGAGAAAATCAATCCCCTTCAGGAAAAAAACAGGGCACTGATCCTTTGAAAAGTTGATTGAGGGGGGGGGAGGTATGTATAATGTGCCGCACTGGTCATAACCGGAGACGGTTTTTTCACCAGTGAGATCTTTGACAGGAAGGGAAGGAACGAAACAGCGGAGCGAGGAACCTGATAAA
>CAZOGT010000178.1:0-236 GCA_964579015.1 uncultured Acidobacteriota bacterium
CACAGCCAGCAAAGGCGACATTCATCAACCAGGATGATTCCGGATACCCGGCGCTTCTCTTCACGGAGCCGGAAGGCGCAGCAGGGCAGCAAGAGGCCGGCAGGCCTTGCGGCGAAGGATCAATCCGCCGGATCCACCAGTATTGAAATGCAGGCCCGCATCCGCACTGTCCTCCGTCCGGGCTGCAGGCCTTGCGGGTGGATCTGCTGCCGCAGCGGATCGACGTCTCGATTATC
>CAZOGT010000178.1:246-6559 GCA_964579015.1 uncultured Acidobacteriota bacterium
GGTGGATTACCTGGATTACACAAAAGGATAAGGCAACTCGTGAACCTTGATCTCAAGAAAAATCTGAAGCTTCTGCAGACTCCGTTCGGCAGGAGAAATCTGACCCACAATCTGTTCAACCAATTCTATTTTCTTCTCCGGCCGATGACCGCCCTTTACAGGAGGACCCTGCTGAGAAGGGTAAAAGTGATTGCCGTCATCGGCTCTCTGGGAAAATCAACTGCCTGCCGGGCCATTGCGGATGTGGTCGGAGACCGTAAGCTCGAAGGATATGGCAATTATAAGATTTCGGTTGTCCGGAACCTGCTCAAGCACCCTCCTTCCTCACCTTATGCGGTCATGGAGACAGCTGTCGGCGGTCCCGGATACATGGCCGGATACGCTTCGATGCTGAGGCCGGACATTGTGGTCGTCACCACCATTGCCAGTGAACATATCCTTACATTCGGGTCGCTGGAAAACACCAGGCGGGAAAAAGCCCTGATGCTGGCCGGCCTCCCGCCTGACAAAACCGCGATACTCAATGCCGACGACCCGAATGTAATGTGGATGGCAGGCCTTACCGGGGCCAGGATTGTGACTTACGGAATCAGGAACAGTGCCGATATCAAGGCTGAAAATATCCGTATCAGCCCTCCGGACGGGATGAGATTCGATGTCGAAATCAGGCATAGAGCCTACCGCCTGAGGATTCCCCTGCTGGGTCGGCATATGGTTTACCCGGCCCTGGCAGCCCTGGCGGTTGCCGATTCCGAAGGCCTGGACATCCCGGAAGCCTGCCGTGCCCTGGAGGCCGTAAAACCAGTTGAAGCCCGCATGCACAGCGTGGTGCTGCCTTCAGGAGCTTTGCTGATCAGGGATGACTACAAGGCCACCAGGGAATCGGTGTGGAAGGCACTGGAAACCCTAAGGGATTACCCGGCAAGGAGAAAATTCCTGGTTCTCGGGGGCGTTTCCGAAATTTTCAACGAGGAACGATACGAGTTCTACAGAGATCTCGGAGAGAAGATCGCCGCAGCCGCGGATTTCGCCTATCTCCTCATGCAGAATAATGCCTTCAGGCGCTGCAGGGTGGGAGCTGACAACGCGGGAATGAACAGAGATAATATCATCAGGATTAAATTCGATCCGTTGTCCATAACAGCTCTCCTTCCCGCGGGTCTCGGGGACGGAGACGTAATCCTCATCAAGGGCAGGACTGATTATAAAATCTCCCGCCTTTCGCTGTCCCTGATGGGCAGAAAAGTTAACTGCAGGCTGATGTCATGCCCGATTACCACCTCTTTCTGCGACAACTGTTCCATGCTGGAAAGGGGTTGGAAGGACAAGAAAAATGAGTAGCCGGAATTTTTCAGTAATTGTTGTTCTCCAATCCCACAAAAAAGAGAGTTTACAGTCATATGAGGTACCGCTTTAGAGACCTTCCCGGGCTCCTGAGGTCAGCCCAGGGAAGAAAAAGCCTGCGGGCCGGGCAGCTGGCCCGGTTCTGGCCGATAATCAGGGGGTTCACGCTGCTCTGGCGAAGAACAGTCCTTCGCAGGGTCAGGGTTGTGGCAGTCATTGGTTCTCTCGGCAAATCCACAACAGCCAGGGCCGTGGCCCAGGCCATTGGGCAAAGGATTCCCGACGGAATCAGTAACTCCAACAATGCCCTGGCCATGGACCTTCTCAGCCGTTCTCCGAAGGACAGCCACGCGGTAATGGAGGCCGCGGTCAATGGGCCGGGAAAAATGAAGGATAACGCCCTGATGCTGAATCCCGATATCGTGATAGTCACCTCCATTGCCAGCGAACACATCCTCTCATTCAAGACCCTGGAAAACACCCGGCGGGAAAAGGCGGAGATGGTCCGGTCACTTGCCCCTGACAAAACAGTTATCCTGAATGCTGATGATTCGAATGTAATGTGGATGAAGGACCAGACCCCCGCCAGGGTCATAACCTGCGGCTTCAGCAGCGGGGCGGATATCAGGGCCGAACACTACAGAATTCTCCAGGACGGGTATGCGAGCTTCATTATCAGGGCGGAAAGGGAGTCCTGGACGTTCAGTACCCGGATCCCGGGCAGGCATATGGTCTTCCCGGTACTTGCATCCCTGGCGACAGCCATGGTTGAGGGGAGAGGGCCCTCATCCGCCCTGGAAAACCTGGCAGGGTTGGAACCGTTCACGGGACGCATGCAGCCGGTCATGACCCCTTCCGGCGCCATGATCATCAGGGATGATTTCAAATCGAACAGGGAATCGGTCCACGCAGCCCTTGAAACCCTGAGGTCGTTCCCGGCAAAAAGAAGATTGCTGGTACTGGGCGGGGTTGATGAAATTCGAAACTTTGAGCTTTACGATTTCTATAAAAACCTGGGCAGAGAAATCGCTGAATCCGCTGATTACGCATTCCTGTTTCTCCCTAAAAAGATATTCAGACGCTGTAAAACCAGGGCAGTTGAAGGAGGAATCAGCCCGGAAAAAATAGTAAGAGTTACAGGAGACCCGCTGGCCGCCCTTCCCCTCCTCCCCCCCGACCTGGGAGAGGGTGATGTCCTGCTGATTAAAGGCAGAAATCGGCACCGGACATCCCGCCTATCGCTGAAACTGTCCGGAAGAAAGGTTGAATGCCGGATTACCGCCTGTCTCCTGGGAGTCGACTGCGACGTGTGCGAGCTGCTCGAGCAGGATCAGTCTGAAAGCCCTCTTGCAAGCCCGAACAGGAGCCTTGGAGAAAATGACCGGAAATGAGATACAGGATAAAAGAGCTTCCACAGCTCCTGAAGACCGATGAGGGCCGCCGCAGCCTTTTCCTTGGACAGCTTTCCAAGGCATACCCCCTGCTGCGCGTCTTCGCCCGCGTCTACCGGAAATACCGGCTGAAGGATACCCGGATCATCACCGTGGTGGGCTCACTGGGCAAAACAACCACGGCCAAGGCATGCTCAGCAGTTCTCGGGATTCACCGCCGGGATGATGTGAAGAATGCCGATTACGCAGTCATCCTGAACCTCCTGAAGATTCCCCGGGGAACAGGGTACGGGCTACTGGAGGTAGGGATTGACGGGCCCGGCCAGATGGCCCCCCATGCCCTGATGATCAGGCCCGACGTTGTCATTGTAACGTCCATCGCCCATGAGCACGTGCTGTCATTCAGGACCCTGGAAAGAATCAGGGAGGAAAAGGTTGAAATGGTCAGGGCCCTTCCTGAATCAGGTACTGTTATTCTAAACGCCGATGATCCCCACGTAATGTGGATGGCCGGCTGTACCAGGGCCCGGGTTATCACCTATGGAATAGATTCCGATGCTGATGTCAAAGCCTTCGGCATTACCAGTGACTTTCCCCATGGAACAGTGCTCGAAGTTGCTGTCCGGGACAGGACCTGCAAATTCGGGACTACTCTCCCGGGAAGGCACATGGCTTATCCCGTCCTGGCCGCACTGGCACTGGCCCTGGCCGAGGACCTGGACATCCCGGCGGCCTGCCGTGCCCTCGAACAGATGGCCCCGGCGGAAAGCAGGATGCAAAAGGTGCGGCTTGCCTCAGGGGCATGGGTCATCAGGGATGACTTCAAGTCGACCAGGGAAACCATCATGGCTGCCCTGGATGCCCTTGAGGAGATCCCGGCAAAAAGAAAAATCCTGATCCTCGGTGCCGCTTCCGAGATAACCAACGACATCCGATACAGCTTTCACCGGGAACTGGGAAAAAGGATCGCAGAAACCGCAGACCTGGCTTTCATATTCAACCGTAAGGAAATCTTCAGGTCAATCCGTCAAGGCGCCAGGTCTTCGGGGATGGAAGAAAATAACCTGACCAGGATCATCGGCAATCCCCTGTCAGTCATACCAATACTCCCTCCCGACCTGGGCGAGGGGGACCTGATCCTCGTAAAGGGCCGCTGGGACCAGCGGCTGGCCAGGATCACCCTGGCCCTGGCAGGGAAAAAGGTTGGCTGCATGGTCGCTTCATGTCCTGAACAGAGCCACTTCTGCGATCAATGCCCATGGCTGGCAACTGGTCCGGACAGGAAAAAAGCCGTGAAATTAAGCCGGAGGCAGAATAAAATCGGTTATATAGAATAATCCCATAAAGAGTATTGACCAAAACTGTTTTTGCAAAAACGAAATGGTCTCTTCACGGTGGTTCAAATACAGAGAACAGATTGGCTCCTGATGATGAATGGCCAATCAATCGGAAGGATATCATGCCAAGAACCGGAACATCCAAAACAACTCTCTCAATTGTCATATCCATCCTGCTGTTTCTTTCCCTGCCTGGCTGCACTCTCTTTACAGGCCGGGAGGAAAGCGGTAATGTTGAACCCACTCTGATTTCGCTCAGAGCCAGCGCCCGATACCTGAATTTCCCGGTCACCGACGCTGCACCGGAGGTTCGGATCAGGGTAACCGCGGGATCGAAGCTGGTTGACGAATTCGACATCCACCTCTCTGAAGAAGACCCTGAATATTACGTGTTTCTGGATGTACAGCCATACCGGGGAGAGCTGATAAGGATTGATATTCCGGAACTGCCGGTACATTCAAAGGGGCCGGAACTGATAACTGTTTCGGAACAGGTCAGGGGCTCTGAAGACCTCTACCGGGAACCGCTGCGCCAGCAGGTCCATTTTTCATCCAGGCGCGGATGGAACAATGATCCCAACGGCCTGGTTTACCTGGACGGGGAATACCATCTTTTCTACCAGCACAATCCCTACGGATGGGGATGGGGAAACATGCACTGGGGGCACGCTGTAAGCAGCGACCTGGTCCACTGGGAGGAATTGCCGGTCGCCATTTACCCCGCGGAATACGGGGATTGGGCCTTTTCAGGGAGCGCCGTCATCGACCATGAAAACCTCTCGGGATTCCAGTCAGGCGAAGACCCGGTGATGGTGGCAGCCTATACCAGTACCGGGCGGGGCGAGACAATTGCGTACAGCAACGACAGGGGGCGGACCTTTACCGAGTATGCGGGGAACCCCGTCATCGAGCACCAGGGACGGGACCCGAAGCTGACCTGGTATGCCCCGGGGAAAAAATGGGTTGCCGCTGTTTACCATGAAGAGGATGAAAAACAATTGATCGCCTTCTACACTTCACCGGACCTGAAGGATTGGTCCTTCCAGAGCATGATCGAAGGGTTTTACGAATGCCCCGAACTATTTGAGATTCCAGTGGAAGGGACTGAAGAGACCAGGTGGGTCCTCTATGGAGCTGACGGAGCATACATGATCGGCGCCTTCAACGGAAGGGAATTCATCCCGGAATCCGAAAAAATAACCTTTCACCACGGAGACATCTTTTACGCCAGCCAGACATTTAACAATATCCCTGCAGAGGACGGGAGGCGGATACAGATCGCCTGGGGGAGAACAGATTCTCCGGGAATGCCGTTCAACCAGTGCATGCTTTTTCCGGTCAGCCTGGCCCTGAGAGAGACAAGTGAAGGGCTCAGGCTCATGCCATCTCCGGTAGAGGAGCTCGATAAACTGCACCGCGAACCGCTAAGTGTCCCGGCCCAGCGCCTTGAACCCGGATATTACCAGTCTCCCGCTCCCCTGGGAGATTCGCTGCACCTGCGGGCCGCATGGGAGCAGGGCACAGATAGCGAGGTCATCCTGACTATTGCCGGTTTCCCGCTGAGCATCAGCACCAGCACCGGAACTGTCTCATTCGGGGAAAACAGAGCACCCCTGCGGGACCGGGGGGGAAGCATTTCCCTGGAAATAATCGTGGACCGGCTCAGCCTTGAAGTCTTTGTCAACGGAGGGGAGGTCTACATGCCCCTCTACCTTGACCCTGAAAAAAGAAGCACCGAGTACGCACTGAGCATCCAGGGAGATATGCTGCAGCTGAAAGAGTTGACTGCCTGGCCCCTGGAATCCGTTTGGGGCCGAACCCAGCAGTGAGACGGTACCCCCTGATCAGTACCAATGGCGCAGGGGAAACAGGGGAAAACACCATCCGGCATAATGAGGTCAAGCCTCTCCTGGATGAATTCGTGAAATCAGCGGAAAGAAGCGTTAACGCCGCCTTGCACATCCTCCATGTCATCCCCGAGCCGGAAGCGCAGTTCTGGCTGACCTACCTCTATGAAGCGGATGACGTGGACAGCAAGGCAAGGGAAGACATGGACAGAAAAATCAAGGATTCCTACATGGACCTCATCCCGGAGCATATCACGGCTGTCACGGCTGTCCGCCAGGGGAAAACCCATGAGGCCATCCTCTATTCTGCCGGTGAAATACATGCCGACCTGATAGTGAAGGGCAGGCACGGATTTACCGGCCTGGGCAAGGCTTTCTTCGGGAACGTGACTGA
>CAZOGT010000179.1:0-6518 GCA_964579015.1 uncultured Acidobacteriota bacterium
CCGGACGGTGAAAGGCTGGTAGCCGGGATCAAGGCATGCGATCTCAAGGCGCTCCAGCTGCTGGACCGGGCCATGATCAATGAAGACTTCACTGATCCGGCCTATTCTTACTGGAGGGAACACACCACCATAATATCCTCTGACTGCACTTCGATTCATCCCACCTGCCACTGCAACCTGACAGGCGGCCATCCCTGGTCTGATGAGGGTTTCGATCTCAATCTTTCCAGGGCGGGCGATGACTACCTTTTTTCTTCCGGGTCTCCGAAGGGCAGGGCTCTGCTGGAGGAGTTCAGGAAGTCCTCCTACTGCAGGGAACCTGATGACGAATCCCTGAACGGGGTGAAGGAGCGGAGGGCCTTGATGGTCGAGCGTCTCGAGGGGCAGAACGGCGCCAGGGGGCATCCCGCCCTGAGCGGGGAACTGCGGGGTGTGCCGAAAGAGATGTGGGAAGAAGCTTCCCGGGGGTGCGTGGGCTGCGGGGGATGCACCAATATCTGCCCGACCTGCTACTGCCTGATCCTTAACGATGAATCAGGCGAAAAGCAGTTCATAAAGGAGCGAAGCTATGACTCCTGCCAGCTGGCCGGCTATGCCACGGTGGCGGGCGGGGGGACGCCGCGTCCCTTGATGACGGACCGTTTCCGCAACCGCTACCTCTGCAAGCTCCAGCTGATGGAGAGGAATTTCGGGATGTTCGGCTGCACCGGCTGCGGGAGGTGTATTGAAGTGTGTCCGGCCGGAATTGATATCAGACAGGTGGTGGAAGCCGCGGCCGGTTTTGAAAGATCAGCAGATGTCCCGGTGGACAACCAGCCTGTTCACCAGGGCAGGGGGGTATGAACATGGCCAATCCCTATGAAGTGATTCCGGCGACCATATACGATATTGTCCAGGAATCGCCATTGATCCGGACTCTTAAGCTGCGGCCCCGCGACCCGATATCCTTCCACACCGGGCAGTTTATTGAGCTGTCGGTCCCTGGTATCGGTGAGGGTCCGTTTACTCCTTCCTCATCGCATTTTGTATCGGATGTCATGGACGTGACGATCATGAAGACCGGGTTCCTGACGGAGCATGTGCACCGGACTGAGCCCGGAGACCTGGTAGGGCTGCGGGGCCCCTTCGGCTCCTGGTATCCACTGGAGAAATTTGAGAACAGGGATGTGCTGATACTCGGCGGGGGATGCGGGCTGGCCCCGCTCCGATCACTCTTTCTCACACTCCTGCATGAGTCGGAAAAGTACCGGAGCATCACCTTCCTGGCCGGGTCCAAGTCTCCCAGGGACTGCATCTACAAGGATGAAAGCACCGGCTGGAAAGAGTATGACAACGTAACGTTTCTCCGTGCCGTTGACGAGGTTCCGGAGGGTGAGGAGTGGAATGAGGATGTCTGCCTGGTCACCGGGCTCCTTAAGAAGATTGATATTGATCCGAAGGACAATCCGGCCATAGTCTGCGGCCCCCCGGTGATGATGAAGTTCGGGACCATGGACCTGTTGAAGATGGGCTACAGGGAGGAGAATCTCTACCTGTCGATGGAGAAGAAGATGTACTGCGGATTCGGGCAGTGCAGGCACTGTGTGATGGGCGAATATTTTGCCTGCAAGGACGGTCCGGTCTTTACCTATGACCAGATAAGAGACGAGGAGGCGATATGGGACTGAAAAGGCTTTTCATTGACATTCCCAGGCTTCTTGAAGATCCGGACGCAATAAAGAAAATCAAGTGCGAATACATGTTTCACCGGGAGAACGAGGGGGTGTTTTCTCTCCTTGAGGTAGCCCAGTTTGCTTCCTACTGCCGACGCTGCGAGGAAGCCTTCTGCGTCCTGGCCTGTCCCAGGGAAGCCCTGGAACGGCTGGAGAGCGGGCTGATCAAGAGGCATAACATGCGCTGCGTGGGGTGCAAAAGCTGCATCCTGGCCTGCCCCTTCGGCACGATTTTTCCGGAAGTGATCAACTATGTCACGGCGAAATGCGACCACTGCCTGGAGCAGCGAGGGGAAGATCCGGATTACGAGCCGCTATGCGTCAAAACCTCTCCCCCGGACGCGATGAAGATGGCCGAGGTCGAGAAGGAAGACCTGGAACAGCACATCTATTATGCCGGTGAGAACCTGGCTGTTCGGGCGCCGGGATGGCGACAGAAGGAGGGACGGACATGAATTCCGAGTATCTGTTATACCTGCTGGTATTCCCGGGAATCCTCTTCACCGGTTTGCTGGGATTCATGGCTGGATGGCTGGACCGGAAGGTTTCGGCAAGATTCCAGTTCCGGGTGGGCCCTCCCCTGACCCAGAGCTTCAATGATTTTTTCAAGCTTATGGGCAAGGAAACCATCATCGTCCGGGACAGTGTCCAGGCCCTGTTCATCGTTTCCCCCTTCATCGCCTTCAGCATGCTGGCGCTGGTGGCAACGATTGTCGGCATGGCCCTGTTTTTTCAGGCCGGGTTTGGCGCTGACCTGATTGTGGTGATGTACCTGTTGATGATCTACTCAGTAATGGTAATTCTCGGCGGCAGCTCGACCGGGAATATCTATCCCAGCCTCGGCGCCGGGCGTGAAATCAAGCTGCTTCTGGCTGATGAGCTGGCATTTGTTTTGGTGTGCCTCATTCCGATTATCAAGACCGGCTACTCGCTCCGCCTGGAGGAGATCATGGCCTGGCAGTCAGAAAACGGTGTTATCGCGGGATCGGTCTCAGGGCTGGTCGGATTTGTCATCGGCCTGGCCTGTGTACAGGCCAAGATGACCCTGCCTCCATTTCACATTCCTGAAGCGGAGACGGAACTTGTCGAAGGTCCTTTCATGGAATACAGCGGCCCGCCCCTGGCTTTCTGGAAACTGGGCCACCTGATGATGTTCGTGGTCTTTCCATTTCTGCTGATCCTTCTTTTCCTGGGCGGATTCAGCCTGCAGGGCCTGGGGATCCTCTGGTTTCTGCTGAAGTACCTTCTGATCGTATTGCTGATGGTGGTTATCAAGAACACGAATCCCCGGATCCGGATTGATACGGCTTTGAATTTCTTCTGGAAGTATGCGGCCCCTTTGGGTTTCGCGGCCATGATTTTAGCGGTGATAGGAGGATAGTATGGGATGGTATAACAAGCGCCTGGCCAGGTCACTCTGGGTTTTTCATGTCAGCGCCTCGCCCTGCAACAACTGTGATATCGAGATTCTTGACCTTCTTACCCCGAGGTATGACCTGGAGAGATTCGGCATCAAGCTGGTCGGGTCAGTCCGCCACGCGGATGTAATCCTTCTCTCCGGGATTATCAACAGCAAGGTGGCCCCATTTGTGAAGAAGATCTACGAACAGGCTCCGAAGCCGGTTTTTGTCGTGGGAATCGGGACCTGCCCGGCCAGCGGCTGCTGTTTCAAGCAGAGCCACAACTCTGAGCAGCGGAACCGGGAGGAGATCCCGATAGACATGTATATTCCCGGCTGCCCCCCCGCTCCGGAAGCGATGATTGCGGGGATGGCCAAACTGATGGGGGTGCTCAATGCCTGAAACAAACGGGGTTAATGAATTTCTTGAAAAAATGGGATCTGATATCGGCCCGGTGAAAGTGAAGAAGAAACGCTTCTATTTCGAGGTGGATGACAATAAGCTGCTCAAGGTAGTCCGGCATCTTTTTGAGGAGATGGGATGCCGGCTCTCAACAGCTTCGGCAATTGAGATTCCAAGGGGCGTTGAAGTTCTTTACTTTTTTTCCCTGGACCGTACCGGGGACTATTTCTGCCCGAGGGTCCTGATGACGGACAGGGAGCATCCGGAAATGAACTCCATCTCCCCGATTGTAAGGGGTGCGGAGTGGATCGAGCGGGAAATGTCTGAATATTGGGGAATTACGTTCAGGGGGCATCCGCGGCCGGAGCCCCTGCTTACCAGGAACCACCCCAAGGGTGAAGGCCTGAACCAGCCTTTCAGGATCAGGAGGTTGTCATGAGTCGTAACATTCTGCCGGTGGGCCCTTATCACCCCCTCCTGGAGGAAGCCGAGCTCTTCACCCTGACGGTGGACGGTGAAACCGTTGTCGATATTGACATGGATACCGGCTACATGCACCGGGGGCATGAGCTGATTTCGGAGAGAAAAACCTTTACCCAGTCGATTTACCTGGTGGAGAGGATCTGCGGAATCTGCTCCACTTCCCATCCCCTGGCCTGCGTACATGCCGTAGAAGACGTTGACAACATTGAGATCCCGGAGAGGGCCGCCTACATCCGGACCCTGGTCGGGGAACTGGAACGGATCCACAGTCACCTGTTATGGGTGGGCCTGGCCGGGCATTTCATCGGTTACGATACCCTCTGGATGTGGGCATGGAAGTACCGGGAACCGGTTCTGCACATGTTCGAAATAATTTCCGGCAACCGTAACCATTACGGCATGATGAGGGTTGGTGGAGTGGCAAAAGATGTCGACCCCGCCGCGGTCCCGGAAATGATGAAGATTCTGGATGAAATCGACTCCAAAATGGCCATGATTGCCGGGGCGGCCAGGGATGATCCGGTGCTGAGGTCGCGCCTGAAGGGCGTTGGCGTGCTTTCCAAACAGGCCGCGATCGACTTCTGTGCAGTCGGCCCTACGGCGCGGGCTTCCGGAGTGGCCACGGATGTGCGCAAGGATGAACCGAATGATGCCTACGGATGGGTTGAATTTGACGAGATTGTGCTGGAGGGCGGTGACGTTTATGACAAGACCGTGGTCCGGGTCCTGGAGATCATTGAGTCCACCAGGATCTGCCGCCAGTGCCTGGAGAAGCTCCGGGAGGTAAGGGGGCCGATCCTGAACGACGTGAAGCAGGTTGGGATCGGGGAAGGGATAGGGCGCTATGAAGCGCCGCGCGGTGAAGTGTTCCATTACGTCCGGACCGATGGCAGCAACCGGCCCATCAGGCACAAGGTCCGGGCTCCGAGCTACTCCAACATTCCGACCTTCCAGGCATCCTGCAAGGGGATCCCGATAGCCGATGCCCTGATAACCCTCGCTGCTGTGGACCCCTGTTATTGCTGCACTGAGCGGGTCATCAAACTCCGTGACCTCAACCATGATCCCTTTCAGCTGGATCTCTTGAAGCTCTCAAGGGAAAAAACGGAACAAATCAGGAGGGAACAGGATGGAGATTAATGTATTCTGGTATTTGATTTTGCTGCCCCTGGCGGTTGGGCTGCTGAATTCTGTTCTTCCTGTCATGCTCCGGAAGCTGCTCACTGCGGCGGCCGTAGCTTTCGGGCTTTTCCTGGCCGCGGGGCTGATGGTCTTTACGCCACAGCCGGTTGAGCTGATGGGCTACACGGTTTTCTCCATTGACGCACTGGGGAGATTCACGCTGTTCTTTATCCAGCTGCTTGCCTTTATCATTCTTCTTTTCGCCCTGAAGGGCGTTGGCGGGAAAACGGAGCGCGGATTCTTTATCTGGTACCCGATGACGGTGGCCTTCTGCAGCGGGGTTGTATTAAGCGATAACCTGATTGCCTTTCTCCTGTTCTGGGGACTCTCAGGAATGATGCTCTACTTTTTCGCCTTGCTGGGCAGCACTGAAGACACGCCCCTGACCGCGAAGAAGGTATTCATCATTATCGGGGGCAGTGACGCCTTCCTGATCATGGGTGTGGCCCTGATCTGGACTATCCAGCCTGACAAGGGCCTGGGCCTTTTCTCATGGAGCGTACCCCTTGACAGCGGCGTTGCGGCGCTGGCGTTTATTTTTCTTCTGATTGCGGCCCTGGCCAAGGCGGGGGGATTCCCGCTGCATACCTGGGTCCCGGATTTCAGCAGGGACGCCCCGGTGGAGGGTGCCGCCTTCCTACCCGCCTCCCTCGACAAGCTTCTCGGCATTTATCTGCTGGCAAGGATGATGACCGGCCTGTTCCAGGTGGGCATTGTCATCCATCTTGCGGTTGTTACGATCGGGGCAGTGACTGTTATTACCGCGGTAATGATGGCCATGAACCAGCACAACGGCAGGAGGCTGCTCGGATACCATGCCGTCAGCCAGGTCGGCTACATGATCATGGGTGTGGGGAGCGGTAATGCAGTAGCCTTTGCCGGCGGACTCTTCCACCTTGTCAACAATACAATTTACAAGTCCGGACTTTTCCTCGGCCTGGGTTCTGTGGAAAAGAGGACCGGGACCAATGAACTGGATGGGCTGGGCGGACTGGGAAGGTTTATGCCGTTCACCTTCATAACTACGTTGGTAGCGGCATTGTCCATATCGGGGATCCCTCCTTTCAGCGGTTTCTTCTCCAAGTGGATGATTTACCAGGGTCTTCTCGAGAAAACCGCGACACTTGCTCCCGGGTTCCAGGTGTGGATGCTTACCTGCATCATCCTGGCGGTCTTCGGGAGCGCCCTGACCCTGGCCAGTTTCATGAAGTTCATCCATGCCGTGTTCCTGGGGAAGGCGCTAAAGAAATGGGAAGGGAGCAGGGAAGCTCCTTTCAACCAGAAGGTCTCCACCGGCCTTCTGGCGTTGCTTTGCGTTATCTTCGGTCTTTTTGCCGTG
>CAZOGT010000180.1:0-6514 GCA_964579015.1 uncultured Acidobacteriota bacterium
ATCGGCAGCAACATCCTCAACATCCTAATCGTACTGGGAATATCAGCGTTAATCATACCCATAACAGTGAATCAGCAGGTAGTTCGTTTCGAAGCGCCCCTGGGCGTAGCCGTTACGCTCCTTCTGGCAGGAATGGCCCTGGATGGAACCATCAGCAGGTTCGATGGCGCAATCCTCTTTTCAGGCATCATCGCCTACTTAATATGGGCGGTCCGCAAGAGCCGGGCTGAATCGGCCGAGATTCAGGAGGAATACGCGGCACAGTTTGATTCCGGGGAACAAAAAAACGGAAGTATTGTTAAGTACGCCCTGGCTATTGCCGTGGGTTGCGGGTTGCTTGTAATGGGATCCAACTACCTGGTGGACGGAGCCTCCTCTATAGCCAGGCTCTTTGGGGTCAGTGAACTCATTATCGGGTTGACCATTGTATCGGCCGGCACCTCGCTTCCTGAACTTTCCACTGCCATTATCGCAATCATGAAAAAACAATCTGACATCGGGGTCGGAAACGTGGTGGGAAGCAACCTGTTCAATATGCTGTTTGTGCTGGGTTTGTCAGGAATTGCCGCTCCCAGCGGCCTGCTGGTGCCTCCGGAAGCACTGCAGTTCGACTTATGGTTCATGCTTGGAGTCACAATTCTAACGCTGCCTGTCTTCTTTGCCGGATACCGCATAAAGCGCTGGGAGGGGGGTGTTTTCGTAGCGTTCTACGGACTCTATCTCACCTACATAATTTTGTCGGTATTCAAATACCCCGCAATGACAAGCTTCAAGTTCTCAGTGCTTATATTCGTTGTTCCGATGGTGATCCTGATGTTTGGAACAGCCATCCATCAGTTAGTCTTACAAAGGCGCAAAAAGATCTCGCCCTGAACCGTTGCTGCCCTGAAAAAAACAGGGGAATGCCAAGGCATTTCCCCTGTCTGCTTTAGATTTCTGCTAAATAACTACAGAATCAGGAAAAACTCTGTACAGCTTCGTCTTCGTCATCAAACGACTCGAAAACCGTAAGCAGCTTTGTTATTGCCAACAATTCACGAATCTTGAGAGTCAGGTTGAGCAATTTAAGCTTTCCGCCCTTGTTGGTTACAGTCGTGAATGAACTTACCAGCTCTCCGATACCTGAACTGTCGATATACTTGACATCTCCCAGGTTGAGAAGAATATTGGTGCGTCCTGCATCCAGGAGAGCCCTTACGCTTTTCCTGATATCAACACTGCCTTCAGCAAGGGTTATTTTTCCAGAAACATCCAAAATCGTAACACCATTTGCGGTGCGGGTTTCAATTTTCATTTTTTTCTCCTTCTTTAAAGTATTTCTCCATCACTAATTCGTTTCCACCCTTTTCAGGGGTATTAAAAAAAACATTATCCATAAAAGATTTAACAAGAAATATCCCTCTGCCTCCCGGCTTGAGAAGATTCTCTGGATCCAGCGGGTCTGGAAGGTGCTCTTCATCCACACCTTGGCCCTGGTCAGTAACAGTAACCACCAACCTGTCGTGTACCTGCCTGAAGGATAGTTCTACAGGGGCTCCGGTATCACTCCTGTTCCCATGCAGAATGGCATTGGTAACAGCCTCCCTGATAGAAAGTCCAACCCAATATATGTCTTCTCCTTCGAATCCGGCCAGACTTGAAAAACTGTCTGAAACAGATTGAACAACATCCAGATACTTAATATCGCTGAATACTGTTAAGTGAATCTCACTTATGATTTCTTGGTTCACTACAAATAACTCCGGTTATTCTATAGATCGGTTTAAAGTATCAAAGCCTCCTTTAACAATTAACCACGTCACCGGCAGTGAGCTCAATTGCTATTCTAACCGCTACTACGCCAATTATCCATAATTAGTTCTAAACTATCGCAAAATTAGTTTTCAGCCGCCGCGGTTGAATCCCTTCCCCGGGGGAGGGATGAATCCTGTTCCCGGCTGAATGCGCCATCGCAAAGTATATTCAACGAAAAACCGACGCCGCTAAAAAATTTCCCTTTTGCTGTCCAGAATCAGGGTTACCGGCCCATCATTGAGGAGCTCAACCTCCATGTGGGCACCAAAAACTCCGGCAGCGACTCCAATACCGGAAGCCTCGAGACCCATTTTCAACCTTTCATAAAGCCGGTCGGCAATCTCGGGAGTAGCAGCCCGGCTGAAGCTTGGACGGGTGCCTTTCCGGCAATCACCAAAAAGGGTGAACTGTGATATCAGCAAAACCTCTCCATCAACATCACGCAGGGAAAGGTTGAACTTGCCGTGTTGATCGGAAAAGATCCTCATGCCGAGCAGCTTCCGTTTGAGAAAATCAAGATCAGCATCATCGTCGTCCGGGGCTACCCCGAGCAGTACAACCAGTCCTCTTCCAATAATTCCGACTGCTTTCCCATCCACAGTCACATGCGCTCTGGAAACCCTTTGAACCACGGCCCTCATTAACTTCTCCCAATTCTCAATCTATCATTAGTCTAGCAAAAACTTCACTGTATCCGAACCCCGGTATCAGCTGAAACAGAACAGGAGGACCTGCATATTACGCCGAAAAAAAGAATATGCAAATTTTATTCACCTTTTTTTCACTTCAGCTGTTGACTTTTCACCTTTATTTCACCATAATCTGTTATAAGGTAAACATCATGCACTTAACCGAAAGACAAAGAGCTATTTTCAAATTTATCCAGGAATACCTGGATTGCAACGGCTATTCACCATCCCTGGAGGAGATAGGCCGTCATTTCAGTATCAAGTCCATGAACGGAGTACACAAGCACCTGAAAATCCTGGAAGAAAGAGGCTTCATCAAAAGAATGTCCAATAAGGCTCGTTCGATACAGCTTGTAGCTGAAGAACAGGTCAAATACACGGTCCCGTTGCTGGGATATATCGCAGCCGGAAAGCCGATTGAAGCAGTCGAGTCTCCGGAAGAAGTGGAAATCCCCTCGTACCTTTTAGAAAAGGGCGAGCATTATGTACTTGAAGTGGAGGGGGAATCCATGATCGATCATCATATCCAGAATGGAGACCGGGTGGTTATCCGGAAACGTGACCATGCAAACAATGGGGAAACCGTCGTGGCCCTGATTGACGGAGAAAATGCGACGCTCAAGCAGTTTTACCGGGAAGGAAGACGGATCAGGCTCCAGCCGGCCAACAGCAGTATGGATCCGATATATGTTGAGGAATCCCGTCTCAGGATCCAGGGGATTCTGGTCGGCTTAATAAGAAAATACTGAACACATTAATGATTGGAGATAAATATGCGATACCAGGTCAGAGTGGCCGGAAGAATTTTTGAGGGAAGTGATGTGAGCGTACTATTGAAGTGTGCGGTTGAAGCCAGAAAAGAGGCGATCAGGGGAGAAGGGGACGGCATGAATTCCAAATCCTTTGATTCAGGACAACTCGGGCCCAGGCTGGTCAGAAACCGGGAAGAGATGACCGCAGCCTGATTATGGCGATACACCTTCACCATTTTCACCATTGATGGGGCGCGGCGCTAAACCGCGCCTCAAATTCAGGGAGCCAAAAAATCCCGATGCAAGGGTCTGAACAGCTTCCATCAAACAGGCGCTGAACCAGTCAAAACATGGTCGGCTCGATTGCATATTTTTTATGCAAAACACACCAAACGTAACAATTCCCTGACATTAAAATTCACATTCAACTAATATCCACAAAGTTTTCCACAGAAAAGTGGATAACTTTGCAATGCATTGATATTAAAGAGTTTACTATCCACATAATTGTCGCGGATACTACATTCGAAAGGTTTCCCTGGAAGAATCTTTCTCTTCGGGAGCAACAATGTTTACTTCCAGAGACATCTTTTTCCGGTTACGCACCAAGTCGAGCTTCTGGGCCCCTTTTTTGAGGCTGTTCCTGAGGTCCATCGGTTCCTTCACCTTTCGCCCATTGACTGCAGTAATCAGGTCTCCCGCCTTGATCCCGGCACTGGAAGCGGGAGTGCCCTCAAGCACCGCAGTCACCAGAACGCCTTCAACTTCATCGATTCCCATGTATTCCGCCATTTGCGCGGTCATGGGAGCGCCTTCAATTCCGAGAGCCGGCCGCCTTCTGAACATTTCCGAGACAAATCCGGGAATGTGCTCATAGACTCCTTCCGGAAACCTGAAGATTTTCTCGCCCTCACCCTGGACCGGAGCCGGAACATGGAATATGCCCGGGGTCTTCCCAGCCCCTTCAAGTGACCCTACTTCCACAGGGAATTCTCTCACTTCCCTGTTCCGTAAAACGAAAATTCCTCCCGGGGGTTCCTGAAGGTTATCGATAGCCTGTATGATAGACAGGAAATGTCGGAATCTCACAAAGACCTGGGCGAGGGAGCCCGGAACACTGATGAAGCCATCAACACAGGGATATTCTCTCAAGTCTACTGCAGGCTGAGGGAAACCAGTCATGCCCCTGCCTGCGATATTCGCTATTTTCCTTATCAAAACATAAAAAACACTTTGAGGATAAGGGACCAGAAGTACTACATCAGGATCAGTGATATGCTCAAGGGTGCTCCGGATCCAGTGATGGCATCAATCTATGAGATCCTGCTGTGCAAGACCTTCAGAATATCCAGCTATCATCGGGCCAACCTTGTTTATAACCGCTACCTCGCTTCTTCAGAGCTCCCGGCCCTGAATTCCATCTCCATATCATTCAGCAGGAATTCCATTCCGCCTGATCACCGGAACAAATCAAGTGAACTGGAGCGGAGATTCAAGCACCTGAAACAGCGTTATTTCCAGGGTCAAATCGAAAATCTGGAAATTTACTGGATCAACAGAAAATCAAGAAGAATTCTGGGACAGTATGTTCCCCACAGAAAGGAAATCCTGATCAATAGAATACTTGATCATCCTCTTGTTCCGAAGAGCGTGATTGATTTTGTCCTTTATCATGAAATGCTTCACTCTGTTATCCAGCCTCGGATTTCGAAGACGGGACGAAAAATGGTACACCATGGAGAATTCAAACGAAAAGAAAAGCAGTTTGAAGGATATCTCTTCGCCGATGAATTTATCAGGGAGAATTTTTGATAGGAGTATCCCCTTTTTTCGCGGGTGAGGAGAATTCTAAATCGGGAGGTACCGGAGAAACAAAGGCCAAAGGTTTAATGATTTGAACCTCCAACTTAAGGAAAATCAACAGCATGTTAAAGAAAAAAATCCATGAGGCCGGCTACAGGGCCCTTGATCGGTTAAGGATTGAATTGCCCTCGTGGGGATTTGCGAACACCGGGACCAGATTCGGCAAATTCATGCAATTATCAGCTGCAACCAGCATTGAGGAGAAACTGGCTGATGCCTCTTTTGTCCACGAGCTCACTGGATCTTGCCCGTCTGTCGCGGTACACGTCGCCTGGGATTTCAGCGGAGGCGTCGAGGATGCTCTCTCAGTCAGCGGCCAGGCGAAAAAATTGGGACTCTCGATCGGCTCAGTTAACCCTACTCTTTTTGAAGACCAGCTATATAAATACGGGTCCCTCGGAAACCCCGATTCAAAGATCCGCCGGAAAGCCGTTGCCCATATCCGGGACAGCATTGATATTGCCCGGAGCATAGGGAGCCGAGACCTGGTACTCTGGTTTGCGGACGGCTCAAACTATCCGGGAAGCGCGAATATCAGGAGACGGAAAGCCTGGTTTGAAGAAGGACTCAAACAGTGCGCCTCCTGTCTTTCCCCCGGCCAGCGAATGCTGATCGAGTATAAGCCTTTCGAACCTGCTTTTTACCATACCGACATCGCTGACTGGGGAATGTCCTGTCTTTTCGCCCAAAAATGCGGCCCCCGGGCCAAGGTGCTGGTTGACACCGGCCATCACTACAACTCCCAGAACATTGAACAGATAGTCGCCTGGCTGCTTAGCGAGGAAATGCTGGGGGGTTTCCATTTTAATGACCGCAAATATGCAGATGATGATCTCACCCTGGGATCAATTGACCCGTACCAGATGTTCAGGATTCTGAATGAAATTTTTTCGTACGCCTGGGATACAGAAAAGGAACCCGACATATCCTACATGATTGACCAGAGCCACAACCTCAAAAATAAGCTTGAGGCTGCGGTCCAGACCGTTGAAACGGCACAGCAGTTATGGGTCAGGGCCGCTATCGTGGACAGGAACGCCCTGGCTGGATACCAGGACAGCTGCGACCTGGTCAAAGCCGAGGAATGCCTCCGATCAGCCTTCTTCACGGACGTAACTCCGATAATCAGCGAATGGAGGAAGGACCGTGGACTTCCGGACAGGCCGCTGGAGGCACTCAGGGAAAGCGGGTACCTGGAGCGGATAACCGATGAAAGAGCTGAACGCAACCAGCCGTCCGGGTCAAGCTATGTCTGAGATGGTGTCTTCCGCCCCCATCTCCGGGAGCTGAGACCTGATTCCTGAGGGCGTTAACCCGGATCCCTCACCGGTTTTCGCAGCGAAGCGGCGACGGGGCTCCATACCTGCAGCAGGTACCAGGGGGAAAATGGGCACTACTCCCTGGACCTGATGTTCG
>CAZOGT010000181.1:0-6513 GCA_964579015.1 uncultured Acidobacteriota bacterium
CAAAACAGGGAACGGTATTCCCGCCATTGCAGCCGGGATATCCCGCGACCTGTCGTGTGGCCTTCATCGCCGCAGTTCTCCCTGGTCCAAATTGGAAAGATTCTCTCAGCGGAATGCATCCACTCTTTCAACACATGGTAACGCACGAGTTGAAGGATGCGCGAAATTTTTGATGTCACGGCGCGGAATTACTCTCACAACGTTAAACTCCTGTTTAGTCCATTGTCGCTATCGTTGTCGTAATCGTGGCAAATCCTCTCCGATCAGGCATGTTGCCAGTCAGCCGGGCCACCGGCCGGGCGGGATCGTACAGGGGAGAAAGCTGGCAGAGAGTGCCGCACTGGGATTTGAGGTTTGGTGTTATTGTTGCCGCCTTCCGGCGGCGTTTTATTGCCACATTCCGGATATAAAGCATGCCGCCTTCGACCCGGTCAAGCTGGACGATGGAGAGTCCGATTGGATTGGGCCGCCTGGGCGCGCGTGTCGCGAACAGGCCGCGCGGCTCGGTGTCCATGAATGGAACCACCTGCAACTTGAATCCCTCACTGCGGGGGAAGTGGAACTGGTTGTTCGGTCCTGCTCAACTTCAGTCGCAATGCAACTCAAGTGCCGCTCTGAGCGCCTCATTGAGCATGCCCATCTTCTCCCGAGGCAGCATACTCACGAAGTCGGTAAGCATGGACTTCGGGATGCTGACGAGTTCGTCGCAGTGGATGCTACAGTCTTGCTTCATCCCCTCGTCGGCTCCGATCGCCACCTGCGTTGTAAGTCCCTCGTACGCTGTATAGACCGGGGCACAGATCAAAGTCGAAAACTTGGATTCGATCAGCACTTGTCGGCTGACCACAACGAACACACGGAATTTCTTTGGGTCGAGTGAAGCTGGTCTCTTCACTCGGTAAAGTTCGCCACGTCTCACAGCGCCACCTGGTAGGACAATACGTCCTCAGCTTCGGCGTTGAGCTCGTCGGCGTGCCGGTTAATGATTTCCAGGTCGCGATGCTCAGCTTCCGTTCTGGCGAGCTGCGCGAGATACGCTCTTGCGGCGCGTTCGAGAAATTCCGACCGACTTCGAAATTCTGCGTGGCGCTCATCAATGAGATCGAGAACCTCGCCCGACAGTGTGATGGATGTCTTTACTTTTTAGTGACCTGATTTGCAGCAAAGCGCTAATGTTTTGTGTTGTATGGTTTTGGTTATAGAAAATCTTACAATTCCATGAATGTTACTTGACCGGTTTCCATGTCATACATAGCGCCTAATATTTTGATTTCTCCAGCCTCCTCCATTTCCTGAAGAACGGGACTTTCCTGCCGGATTCTTTCGACGTTTAATTGAACGTTCTTTTCCGCCACCATGTGAACGAACTCAGCGTTGGAGCTTGCCTTCTCCCGCTCGTATCCCGAAAAGCTGTTCACCGCTGGTTTGATCTTTTCCAGCATCGCGGTGATGTTTCCGAGTTCAACTGCGTCAATGGCTCCTTTTACAGCGCCGCAATACTCGTGTCCCATCACCAGGATCAACTTGGCACCGGACACCTTGCAGGCGAATTCCATGCTGCCCAGAATGTCCGTGTTCACGAAGTTGCCCGCCACCCTGGCGACGAACATGTCTCCGATGCCCCGGTCGAACACGTCCTCCACAGGAACCCGCGAATCGACGCAGGAAAGCACGATTGCCTTGGGAAATTGATTGGCGGCGGATCGGCGAATCTGCTCCTTATGGTTTCGCAGCGTCACCTCTCCGCTGACAAACCGCTTGTTACCTTCTTTCAATAACTCCATCACTTTTGCAGGCGTCAGGCGGGCTTGTTCTTCCCGCGTCAGTACTTTTTCGACCAAGCCTTCCATTTGCGTGTTTAAAATACTGTCTTTCTTTTTCATGAATCACTCCTTTTTCATTTCTGATGGCGCCTTTGGGTTCATTCAACCATTGGGTGTCTTACTGGGCCCCGGAGACCTTGCCGTTTTCTACGGTTAATTCCTGCTTCAGCCATTCAATACTCTGCCCGAACTCATCAAATATCCGGCTTTCCGGAAGCAAGTCCGGTACAATACCAATAGTTTGAAGCATATCTTTCGGCTGGGGCTGGACGCCGGTGAGAAGAACCAGCACACCTTTCTTTTGGAGGTCAAAAATGACTTCTTCCATGGCATACAGGCCGGTTTGATCGATATGGGGCACTCGATCCATCCGAATAATCAAAGCACGGATATTTTCATCGAGCTCTTTTATCAATTTCTGGAAGTGGGATGTAAATCCAAAGAACATGGGTCCATAAAGATGCTTGATATAGATACGATCCTTAAATTTCTCGTAGATGTTTATTTCGTCTTCCCAGGCTTGTTCCGCGCCAATTCCAGACAACGCCTTTACTGACGTGCCCTTTTCAGCCAAATCACTTGAACGCTTCATGAACAGTAGTGAAGCCAGGATGATGCCCATTCCTACAGCATAGATAAGGCTCCCAAAGGTTGTAACCAAAAAGACCAGGACGAGAACGACGGCATCCGCTCTGGGTACGTGCAATAAATGTTTCAAGCCTTTGTAGTCAATAATTCCAAAGCCGACAGGAATGAGGATGCCCCCCAGGACGGCGAGAGGAATATAGGCGGCAAGCTGTCCGACACCGAGAAGCACGGCGAGCAGGAATAAGCCGTGAATAGCCCCGGAAAGCCGCGTCTTCCCGCCTGCCTTTATGTTCACAACCGTGCCTTTGGTCGCACCGGCGCCTGGTATGCCTCCCAATAGCCCGGCGGCGATATTGCCTATACCCTGACCAATCAATTCACGATTGCTGTCATGTTTGGTTTTCGTGATATTGTCGGCGATCACCGAGGTCAGCAGAGAGTCAATTGACCCGAGAACAGCTAGTACCAGGGCGAATTCCAGGATCAACGGGTAAGCTGCAGGGTCAATCGTAAGCAATCCGCCGATTTGAAGCGACGGCAGCCCCGATGGGATATCGCCAATCAGGGGGATGTCCAGTTTCAGGAAGAAACCAACAAGGGATGCGATGAGGAGTGCTACAAGGGAACTGGGAATTGCTTTTGTTACGCGAGGAAATAGATAGAAGATCAGCACGGTCAATGCACCCAGTCCAAGGGCAGCCCAGTTGAGTTCGGCAATAAAGCGCGGGATTTCTCTGAAAACACCCAGAGTGTTTGCAGGTGAAGAAAGTCCTGCAAAGGGATAGATTTGAAGCAAAATAATGATTAACCCCACACCGCTCATAAAGCCGGAGATCACGGGGTATGGGAAATACTTTACGTAGCGGCCGATGTTGAGAAGTCCGAACAGGATTTGGAAAACGCCCCCCAGTACAAATGTGAGAACGATCATGCCCAGTGCGCTCTCCAGGCTCCCGGAAAATTCAATGGCGGCAACAACAAACGCAGCCGATATTACCGTCATTGGCCCGGTCGGCCCACTAGCCTGAGTCGCGGTTCCCCCTAAAAGGGCAGCCAGAATACCTATGGCAATGGCGCCATAAAGACCACTGATCGCCCCCAATCCAGATTGCACGCCGAAGGCCAGCGCCAAAGGAAGGGCGACAACACCCGCAACCAACCCTCCGGTCAGATCACCTTTCAGGTTTTTGAGATCATACATTTTGATTTTCATGCTTAGCAGCTCCATTCTCCAAGTCAGAATATCAGAGGAAGTTTGCGGATAGAATAACACTAGTCGGAAAACGCTTTTTCTGTGTACAGCCGAACGAGATGACCCGTCGCGCGAAGCGTGGCTGGGTCAAGCGATTTGTAAAGATGCGCGGGTCATTCTCGTCATTCCACATGAAGTCCCTCCTCAGGGCGACGAAAGAACCTCGCAAGGACCAAACATGTAATCGGCAGAGCGATACCGTAGACAAATATTCCGATGCGCTGGAGAGCCATTTCACCAAGGATCGGTCCGATGGCACCAAGCAGTGACAGGGCTCCCGTTGCAGCCAGAAACCATCGGACAGCGGCTCTGATTCCGGAGCCCGGGAACACGCAGGCGGCGGACAAGAGGGCCAGTCCCAGGAAGACATCCCAAGCGAGGAGTTCCACGGCGTACAAAGTTGAGGGCCATTCGAGAACAGCAAAACCGGTTTGGCGTCCGGCTGTCAGAGTCACGAAGTGAACGGCACTCGTGAGGCCAGCCATGATGACGGCGAACGATAAAGCGATGATTCCGAATACCTTGCGCTCCTGGGTTGCATTGAAGCAGATCGAAGCCATCAGGATTACAATAAAGGGAGCCGACAGTAGTGTAAGGACCTCCATTACTGCGAGAATTGGATCCACGATAGGATCGTCTAAACCGGCTGCCGCAATGCCGAAAACAACAACTAACACGTAAACAATACCGACGAGGGCAAGGCCGATGGACGACAGATACCCGATTCTACGTGACGACTCCATTTTCAGCCCTCCTGATGTCGCATCCCAACAATAATCAGACGGATCCAAGTAGAATCCGGATCCTCACTTCTGCGGTGGCCACGTTTCCTGCCCTACTGACCACTTGAAGCGTGTGCATCTGCTCCAGCCAGGACGCGCGCCAAAAGGCAACCGGCGACGGCGCTGACAAGGCTTGCGCCGAGATCCAGAATATCAAACGTGTAATGAACACGCGCGAGCAGCCCCGGCCTCGGTAGAAGGGCTCATGTACTACTTGCTCCAATTTGCACAATCGGGGTTTGGCAGTTATTCTCTCTTCTCTTCTCGATGCGTAAGCTGGGAACAGCGAAAAGTATGGTTCTCGAGTTCCTTTCCAGCCTCGTTGATCAGGCGGAATGTCATTTCCGGATCCGGTTTACTCATGTCAAAGGTGAACTCGCCAAAAGCTTTTAAGCCGCCGCCGTACCCGAAGATCTGTGTCGATCTATCCGGGGCAAAGGGGTCAGGGCCAGGCACGCCTCCGAGGGTGGCGGCTTCGAATTCATGCAGTGTAAAGCCGGATGGCCGTTCAATTCTAAAGCCGCGTGCGCCGTGTCGGTCGCCGCTCAAGAGCAATACACCGCCAATCTGGTTCTCTTCAATAAAGCTGTAGATCTCCTCACGCCCCGGGATATCCCAGCTGCCCCATGAATCCTTTGCCTCGGACATGAAGTCACTCCACATGGTTCCGCTCGTCAGTATGATGAACCGGGCCTTGGATGCTTTGAGAGTTCTGAGGAGCCATTGCATTTGTGCATCGCCAAGGTAGGAACCATGCTGTCCGCGTTTCTTCCAGTTACGGCAGGATCGGGTGTCGAGCATGATGATTTCAATATCACCAATGACAGTGTTGAAATAGATCCCGCGGTCTTCTACAGTCGTCGCCGGATTGATCCAGTTTTCCTGCCAGAGCCTGCGTAGCTCATTGCGCTGCCTGTCTTCAATCTGACCTTTCTGAAGGCCTGATTTATCATTGTTCAGGTAGTCATGATCGTCCCAGCCGGCATAGACGGGAATGCTGGCTGAAAAAGTCCGCCATGGTTCTGAAACGTCCCGCAGAAGGTAGTCGGCGTAGTGCAGATTGAGTTGAGCCTCCCGATCATCTACCGCCAGGTCACCAAGCAGAAGCATGGCATGATTGCCGCGCTTTGTAATCAACCGCATCAGGTTAGGGTTGTGAACACCGATCTTGTGGAAGCAGGAGCCGAAGGCAATGCGGATCGTCTCTGTGGTATTTGGTTTCGGGGCAGTACAAAAAGACCCTTCGCCCAAAACATCGCCGGCACCGTTAATAATCTTGTATGTGTGGCGCGTGTTTGGCGGCAAGCCGGTGAGCCTGACTCGGGTAGCAACTCCAGGGTAGGTAACGTTGGCAGGAAAATCCTTCTTGTTTCCTCTTTTATCTTCAACCTGGACTGTCAATATTTCGACATGGACCGGGCGAAACCAGACTGTGATACCACTTTCCGATATATCACCCAGCATCGGTCCGCTGATCAGGGGAATCCCGGACTTCTTTGCGGCCTCGATGATTCCAGGATCGCTGGGTGTGGCGGAAGGAGAATCGGCCAGAATTTGCCGTGCCGTCAGGTAGAATGTGCGCCTCTCTTCAGGTGGGCGACCAAAACTATCCAGGAGAAGGGTATCAATCTTCAGGTCACCTTTGTGCGCCTGATCGAGGGAAACAACATGAATTGGTTTCATTGGCGTTTCTTCTGCGCGGCAAACCGAGCCAGGTAATGCACAAAACAGAGTGAGACAGACTAAACGCAGCCAGTTATTCATCTTCAGTTTCTCCATATGATTTCCATAGGGCTGCGAACACCGGCAGGGCCGCGGCTGAGGACACGCGTATAAATCATGTTCGTTAAAATTCACCTTGGAGTACATAATAACGTATGAATTTGAAATTCCGTAAGATTTGTCTATTATTTGACCAGCGACAATTAGCCTTCCCTACCTCCCTTCCCTGCCTCATTGCCTAGAACAAAAATGTTATTAGGAAACCCTAAACAAAAAGACTGAGTTGGGGACGACTGAGTTGGGTAGTGTCCAGAATTTTTCGCACTTTTATTTTTGAGAGCCCATC
>CAZOGT010000182.1:0-1606 GCA_964579015.1 uncultured Acidobacteriota bacterium
CTGCGCTTCCGCTTCTTTGTTGTATTGTGTAGCGGAGGTATCCCCCAGTTGCCCGGGGCTCCCCCTCTCCCGCAGACAGAGCCGCCCGGCCGGTTCTCCGTGATTGAATCCGACAAAGGTGTTGGGCTGGAACTGGTGCATCCATTCCACGGTTTCGGCGTGGCTCAATCCTCCATCCCCGACGGCGTGATCCATCCACCAGAATTCAATGGGCCCGTAGTTGGTGAGCAGTTCACGCAACTGGGCTTTTTTCATTTCCGGGTTGTGGCTGATCCCCTCTCTCCATCCCTTTCCGTCCGCGGCACCCGGCCAGTTCCAGTCGCCCTCGGAAAAATAGAGTGCCAGCTTGATTCCGTACTTGTCACAGGACTTCCTTAGTTTGGCCAGAACATCTATTCCCAGGGGACTGTTGGTAACCTTCTTCTCAGTTGTCGCGGTGTCCCAGAGGCAGAATCCGTCATGGTGCTTGGTGAGGAAGAGTATGTAGTTCATTCCGGCATCCCGGGCGGTTTCACACCACTGGTCGGTATCACAGCCTGTTGCCTTGAAATAAGAGGCATCCTTATCCCCGGTCGGGGTCCACTCCTGTCCGGAAAAGGTGCTGAATGACCAGCAAATGAACATGCCGAACCTCAGGTCCTGAACCTCCCGAGCCCGGACCCGGTCAGGAATCCGGGTCATGTCTATTTCAGGGGTCTCGGCAAAGGTGGTGGTAATTGTTACAATAATTAAACTGAGCTGGAGTAATAATTTCTTCATGTTTTTGTTCTTCCGGAGTCTACAACCAGGGGGTCTCACCCTTGAGATAGCTCTCGACCGCTTCGAGCGGGTTCCCGTAGCGATATGGCTCGGGGGAAAGATAGCTGTAGATACATCTGTTTATGGCTGTTTCAATCCCCGGGATATCCTCGGGATAAAAGGAACCCTTGGTCAGGCGTTTCATTTCGGTGAAACTGCCGGTGAGTTTGGGGTTGTTGTTTTTCCCCAACGTCACGGCTTCCGGCTTCGTGTACCAGGGGCAGCATTTCCCTATTTCATCCGCAATATCCTCAAGTTTCCTGAACTGGGATTTCCGGCGGACCAGGGTAAACAAAGTGTATTCATGAACGATGAACAGCATCGGGACCCGTTCGATTATCTCTACATCTACTTTCCAGAAATCGCCGGAACGGTCCTCCAGTTCTTTCCACTGAACCTTGAATCGCTTCGCTGCCCTGTTGGTTAAATTAATCATATCTGACTGCCTTCCATATGCTTACTGGTTTTCAGTCCCATTTTAACCTGAAACTTGGGATTGGTCAGGAAGAGAAATGATCTGGCAACCCATTTGTTTTGCTATGTTTTGGATATGAAATAGCATTTTTGGTGGCACCTCTATTCAAACGCCGGAGGCGTTGAAATAGTCGCAGGGGGCAAAACGCAAGTCACGACTCTCACAACCTATACCTGCTCCAGCCTCAGAGCCAGACTGTTTCTATGTGCATTTCGGGGTCGGTATCGCTATCGGTATCGGGGTCGGAGAAAAGCTCGAAGTCCGAAGTCTGAGGCCCGAACTGAAATGTGTGATGTGCAAACTTAACTTCCCGTTGTCGTTGTCAGCGAAGCG
>CAZOGT010000182.1:1706-3616 GCA_964579015.1 uncultured Acidobacteriota bacterium
AACTGAAATGTGTGATGTGCAAACTTAACTTCCCGTTGTCGTTGTCAGCGAAGCGGCTATCGTTTTCGTAATCGTATCCGCAATTCGTAATCATTTCAGGTATTCTCCTCCCCCAGGGTTCTCCCCTACATGATCCGGCCCTTCAACGGGAGGCGGGACCAACCGGAATGATCCTCCGCTCAATTTCCTCCCATTTGGACTGCCTGGCTTTTCTGAGGTCCAACTCATTTTGCAGGTTCAGCCAGAACTGAGCATTCACCCCGAAGTAACGCTGCAGCCTCAAGGCGGTGTCTGCGGTTATGGATCGTTTTCCATTTACAATTTCGCTTATCCGATTGGGAGGAACTGAAAGATCGCGAGACAACCGGTTGATGCTGATTCCCATCGGCTCCATGAAATCAGTTCGCAGGATCTCTCCCGGTATGATCGGCTCCAGAAATTCTTTATTCTTCATAGGGCTACCTCAGTGATAGTCTACTATCGCCACCTCGAAAGCATCTCCGTCATGCCACTCGAAACAAATTCGCCACCGCCTGTTGATCCTGATAGCAAACTGGCCCTTCCGGTCACCCTCAAGGGAGTGAAACCTGTTGCCCGGATTCAGCACAAGTGATTCCAGGTCAGGGGCGGCATGAAGTACCATAAGCCTTCTCCTGGCCTGACGCTGAAAAGACTGGAATCGACGAACGCGATGATCATAAAACAGTCTCTCCGTGTCCCCGCAGGCAAATGATTTTATCACTCATACACCTATTCTATTATGTTCTTCGTAATACTTAAAGAGTAATATCCAGAAAACAACATTTTTTCCTGATTCTCGCCTTAAGAAAAATAACGCACAGGTGGAGAAATAAACGAAATCCGGAAAATTTTCCGTGGAATCCAGGCGAACCTAGACAAGGTGACCGCGCAGGCTGGAAGCTCAAAGAGTTAAAGGCTGGATGCCTGCAGTACAGCACGAAAAAAAGGCCCGGCCGGCGGCCGGGCCCCTGGATCGCAGGATGCCGGGAGCCTTCTTACAGGCTGTCTCCCAGGTCCTTCCTGAACTGTTTGACAAGCTGCTCCTGCCAGTCACTGACCGGCGTCATTTTGCCGAAGAAGAAGCGCAGTATCCTGGGTTCCTCGGTAAAATTGAGGCCACCCACCAGGTTACGGTTCTCCCAGAGCCAGGCAAGCCGGTCCACGGTGTACTTGATGTGGGACATGGTAAAGACCCGTCGCGGCAGGGCCAGACGCAGCAGTTCCAGGTTGGCCAGCGTTTCATCCCCGTTTTCCCTGCGCTGCTCGGACACGGTGCCCCGTTCCATTCCCCGGACACCGCTCACCAGGTAGAGGGCGGAGGCCAGGGCTGCAGCCGGATACTGGGTCTGTGGCACATGGGGGAGGAATCCCATGGCGTCAACATGGCATCCCAGCCCTCCAGCAGGGGTAATGACCGGAATGTTTTTCTTCTTGAGTTCATCAACCATGTACGCAATAAACTGGGGGCCCTGGTTGATCATCTCTTCATCCATGGTCTCTTCCAGACCCACGGTGATTGCTTCCATCTCGCGTACTGACATCCCGCCGTAGGTAAGGAATCCCTCCAGGAGAGGAATCAAATCCCGGATCTGCAGGTAGACCTCCTCGTCATTGGTGCATATTCCGCCGCCCCGGGCACATCCGAGTTTCCTCGCGCTGAAATACATGATATCGCAAAGGTCGGAAATCTCACGGGTTATCTCCCTGATGCTCATATCCCGGCACGACTCTTCGCGAATTTTTATGAAATGCAGGTTGTCAGCCAGCAGGCTGGCATCCAGCACCAGCTTCAGTCCGGCTTCGTCGCACACCTGTCGAACCTGTCGCAGATTTACTAGAGAATGAGGCTGTCCGCCTATCAGGTTGGTGACGGTTGCTATCCATACGAA
>CAZOGT010000182.1:3626-6509 GCA_964579015.1 uncultured Acidobacteriota bacterium
AAATAAGGGCCCTGAGTTTCCGGATATCCATATTGCCCTTGAAGGGAACATCGCTTTCAACCTGCAAGGCGTCATCGGTATAGAGTTCCTCAACGATACCGCCATTGAGTACCACGTGAGCTTTGGTCGTGGTGAAATGATAATTCATGGGCACGATCTGGCCCTCATTTATGTAGAGCTGGGACAGGATATTTTCACAGGCCCTTCCCTGGTGGGCGGGCAGAAAATATTTTTTGTTGAACAGTTCCTGGATCTTGCTTTCCATCCGGTAAAAGGTCTCGGACCCGGCGTAGCTGTCATCGGCAACCATCATGGCGGCCAGCTGCCTGTCACTCATGGCATTCACGCCGCTGTCGGTGAGGGAGTCGATAAAGACGTCCCGGTTCTTCAATAAAAAGGTATTGTTTCCGGCCTCCTGAATCGACTTCAGCCGCTCCTCAATAGGAATCAGGGCCAATTTCTGGACGATCATCGCTTTATGCATTTCAAGAGGAATCGTCTCTCCGGAATAGAATTTCACATTTGACATCTACTTGAGCTCCTTAATCTGGTTAACCCCTTTTTTCAGGGGACAGTGATGACTCGAACCGCCTTATCTCGTAATCTATTGTCCCGGCCGTCCCACGGCCTGTTGAAGTCCGGTTCAAATATCCGTTTTCATTACAGGTTGTTGAAAGGACAAAATCAATTCCCGTCCAAACAACGCCAAAATGCTGAAAAATGTAATTCAGATCTCTGCCAATGTCAACAGGTGAAGAAAATTAGGAGTCTCCCCATTTTCCGCGGGGGAGAAAGATTTTAAATCGGGATCAGGATCGAGGTCGGCGGCGGTATCGGAATCGAAAAATTGATGAGCCGACCCTGAATCTTTGGAGTCCAGGCGGCCGACGGGGAATTCGACCCCGACAGCGCACCCGACCCCGACCGCGAGATGTGATGAGTCCGGATAATGAGAAGTGCGGGTCAGAGCTTAATGAAAATCCTCTTCCTGTAGAGCATCCAGACCGGAATAAGCACAATTCCCACGAAAAGCAGCCCGTAGAGCATGCTGGCCAGCTTCGGGGCGAATCCCAGGGAGACGAGAGCATCAAAAAAATACCTGTTCAGGCTATGGACCGGCAAAGGAACCCGGTAGAAGATCACCGCCAGGATGTCCCCCAGGACATAGGCGGTGATGGCATTCGCCCCGAACATGATTCCGGGGGAGGTCCCGAAACGGTATCCCCTGATATCAACCAGAAAATATACTGTGCCGAGGGCCATGGCGGCCATGCCGGAAGTAACCAGGACAAAGGAGCTGGTCCAGAGATTTTCATTTACCGGGAATGCCAGGCCCCAGAGGTAACCGCCTGCAGCAGCGATGCATCCCGAGGCCAGAAGAATTAAAGCCTTCTCCTCCCTGATCTTCCTGCTCAGGAGCACATGCCCGGCCAGCATTCCACTGATGCCGCTGGCTATCGAGGGAAAGGTGGTGAGGATACTCTCCGGGTCCCATGTCCCCTGCCACATCCTTCCCGGCAGAAAGCGGCTGTCGAGCCAGGCCGCAATATTGACTCCCGGCTCCAGCATCACCTTCCCTGCCCCTGGTGTAGGGATGCAGGTCATTGCCAGCCAATAGGCCGCCAGGATTATTCCCCCGGCCCAGGCCTGCCCTTTCCATCCGGTGAGAAAGAAGAGCAGTCCGCATGCCAGGAAGACCAGGGCGATCCTCTGCAGGGTTCCGGTCCAGCGCATCTCGTCAAAGCTGAAACCAGGCAAAAGGGCCATGGCGTTGAGGAGAACCCCGGCAATGAATATCTTGAATGAGCGAAAAACAATCTTTCCGTAAAGGCTCCCGGTCGACATTCCGGCTTCCAGTCTCCTGGAATAGGCAAGGACTACCGATACCCCGACGATAAAAAGGAAAAAAGGGGCAATCAGGTCGGTAAAGGAGAGCCCGTTCCATTCGGAATGGAGAAGCGGAGGATACACATGGCTCCAGTTTCCCGGAAAATTCACCAGGATCATGGCCGCAATGGTGTACCCTCGCATGGCGTCGAGAGAAATAAGTCTTTCAGGTTTCGTATACATGCGGGGAATTCTGTTTCGATTGCGGTTGGGAGTCAAGCACTTTCACGAACCCGATTGCACAGTCGGCCAGGGGATCAGCCTGGAAGATGACGGGAAGGAATAATAATATCATTCAGGTGTTAGAATAGGCGGATGATCAGTCCCTATCTGCTGGTCCTTATTGGATACGGAAGCCTAATTATTATCCCTTCACTATTTGCCTCCCGTTACATTAAGCGGGTTTCAGACTTCTTTGTAGCGGGCAGGAAGCTGAATTCAGTGCTCCTTTTCAGCACCCTGCTGGCCGCCAATATCGGGGCAGGATCCACAGTCGGGGCGGCGGCTCTTGGTTTTTCAATCGGGCTCTCCGCCTGGTGGTGGGTGGGGTCGGCTGGAATCGGATCCCTGGTCCTGGCGTTCACGGTCGCCCCGCGCATCAGGGAATATGCCGCCAGGAACAACTACCTTACGGTTGGTGACTTTCTTGAAGACCGTTATGACCGGAGGGTCAGGGGAATTATCAGCATCATCCTCTGGCTGGGAGGCCTGGCGATCCTGGCAGGCCAGCTGATGGCTTTCTCCCGCATTCTGGAAGTGGTAGCCGGGACCGGCAAAGCAGCCGGGTGCATTATGGGAGGTTTGGTGGTCATAACCTATTTTTCATCCACCGGGTTGAAAGGGACTGTATGGATCAACATGTTCCAGCTGGTGGTCAAGGGAGCCGGATTCCTGCTGGCTCTTCCACTTGCCATGGCGGCCCGGGGAGGATGGGAGACTTTTCTGACAGGAGTCCAGGAAAAGTCACTGCAGGTGGAAGGCTACCAGAATTTTTTC
>CAZOGT010000183.1:0-6459 GCA_964579015.1 uncultured Acidobacteriota bacterium
AATCGCAGCCTTCTATCTCCACCGAAAGCGTGTGCAGATCAAAACACTGCAGGGACTGATCCCGATTTGTGCCCACTGCAAAAGCGTGCGAACGGACAGCGGCTTTTACGAGCAGCTGGAGACCTACATTTCAGCCCATTCTGACGCGGAGTTCAGCCACGGCATCTGCCCGAGCTGCTACCTGAAATACTACCCCGAAGAACAGCTGGATACGGCTAAACCCCAGGACGAGGCTTAACTCCGGGCGGCGGCTCTCCCGGGTGGAATCGCCGCCGCAGTAGTAGCAAGCTGGTGAGAAATGGCTAGAACTTAAGGATGTTATCCCAGCCCTTACGGTACTCCATCCTCCTGATGAATGGTTCCGCTTCAGGCGCGTTGACGGCGCGCATGTTCCGGGCATCCCATTCGATCTTCTTCCCGGTCCGGTAGGCCACGTTTCCAAGGTGGTTGGCTTCGGTAGTCCATCCGTTGTACTGGAAATTGGATCCCGGAACCGGGCCGTTGCCCTTGGCATAGTTGACCCACTCGACATAGTGGCCGGGCGAGCGCGGAAGCGTTTCGGGAGGCATTTTGAAGTCCTTGAACTTCTCCTCGGGCAGCAGTCTCGGTTCCCTGCCGCCGATCAGCATGCCGTTATCCCCGATGAACACGTTGGAACGGCCGCCCCAGGACTCTTGCCATCCGGGAGGTTTGATGTCGCCCTGGTACCATACCAGCTTGAAGGCCGGCTGGGAGGCTGTCGCCTCGTATTCATAGGTAACCTGCATCGTTGCGGGCGCAAGCTCCTTATGGGCCACCGGGACATTGGGAGAATAAGCCTCGATTGTCTTCGGGGCCATGAATCTGCCGCCCTTGCCGTCGTCGTGCCACATATCCAGGACCATGTACGGAACATCGTTGTCGTGACCGCCGAGGTCGCTCATGGTGCCATTGCCGAAATCCCACCAGCGGTACCAGCGGGGTCCGGGGAAATAGGTGGGATGATAGGGGCGCCATGGAGCAGGCCCCAGCCACAGGTCCCAGTCCAGGTGTTCCGGAATCGGAAACTCCTCCTTAAACCGGTCCACGATCTGGACTCCCTCATAGAACCCATGGGGTTTATCGAACTTCTCGGCGGAAGCGGCGTCCTGGAGCCCCCAGGCACGGTCAGCCCAGACGTGAACTTCGCGTACCGGTCCGATGACGCCGGTATCCAGGATTTCCCTGACCGTGCGCCGTGCATGGGAAGCATGTCCCCCGTTGCCCGTCTGCGTCGACAGGTGGGGATATTTCGCGGCGGTCTCGCCGATGAGGCGGGATTCCTGAATATTGTAGGTGAGCGGCTTCTCGCAGTAGACGTGCTTGCCGTGGGTCAGGGCCAGGTAGGTGGCGACTGCGTGGGTTGACTCAGCTACGGAGATGACAACAGCGTCGAAATCATCCGGCTTGTCAAAAACGCGGCGCAGGTCCTTGTAGGTCTTGGCCTTAGGGAACTTCGCGGAAGCGGCGTCGAGGTAATTCTGATCAATGTCGCAGAGAACCACGCAGTTCTCGTCCGGATGCGGCCCGGCCCAGGGATCAGGCGTGCTGGGCTGGCGCACTTCTTCTCCCGGAATCATGAGCAGTGATCTCATGTTCCCCCTGGCGCGACCGCCAACGGCGATAAACGCGATATCAAGTTTGCTGTTCAGATTCTGGCCCCGCAGGATTGCCGGTGCTCCGGAAACCAAAGCTCCGGCCGCCAGGGTTGTTCCGACAAATTCACGGCGCGTCATCTGGTTTTTACGAGCCTTCTTCATCTCTCCCCTCCTTTCCGGACGAATCCCGCCCGGATCATTTAAAAGCAGCAACCTCTTAAGGTTTCAGGATCGTCAATCCCGTACCCCTGCATGTAAGTAAAAACCTGTTTTTCGCTTACCGCTTGAATACTTAAAACCAGCTGCTTGAGCGTAAATGTACTACCCGAACCCTGATCAAGTATTTCGTTTTATATTCGTTTTGTATTAGTTTATCGAGAATACGCGCGTTAGAACTTCAGGATGCCATCCCAGCCCTTGCGGTACTCGAGCCGCCTGATGAATGGCTCCGCTTCAGGCGCGTTGGTGGCTCGCAGTGCCTTTGGGTCCCACTCAATCTTCTTCGCACTCCGGTATGACACGACGCCAAGGTGATTGGCTTCGGTCGTCCATCCGGAGTACTGGAAATTGGAGCCCGGTACCGGGCCGTTGCCCTTGGCGTAGTCAACCCATTCCACCCAGTGGCCGGGTGAGCGGGGCAGCCTGGCGGGCGGCATCTCGAAGTCCTTGAACTTCTCCTCGGGGAGCAGTTTTACGTTCCTTCCCCCGATCAGCATGCCGTTCTCACCGATGAAGATGTTGGAGCGGTCGCCCCAGTCTTCTGTCCACCCCGGAGGCTTGGTGTCACCCTGGTACCATACCAGCTTGAGGGCCGGCTGGGAGCCCACTGCAGCATACTCATAAGTCGCCTTAAGCGTTGCGGGGGCCAGTTCCTTGTGCGGGACCGGCACATTAGGTGAAACAGCTTCAACTGTCAGCGGGGCCAGCATCTTGCCGCCCTTTCCGTCGTCCTGCCAGAGATCCAGCACCGTGTACGGCACGTCGTTGTCGTGGCTGCCGAGGTCACTCATGGTACCGTTGCCGAAATCCCACCACCGGTACCAGCGCGGGCCGGGGAAATACGTGTCATGGTAGGGACGCCAGGGAGCGGGTCCCAGCCAAAGGTCCCAGCTCATGTGCTCCGGGATCGGCATCTCCTCCTTGAACCGGTCGACGATCTGGATTCCGTTGTAGAAGCCATGAGGCTTGTCAAATTTCTCGGCTGAGGCGGCATCCTGGAGGCCCCAGGCGCGGCCTGCCCAGACATGGACTTCCCGTACTTTGCCGATTACGCCGGTTTCAAGGATTTCCCTTACCGTACGCCGGCTTTCCGAAGCATGTCCCTGGTTGCCCATCTGGGTTGAGAGGTGCGGGTACTTTGCCGCGGTCTCGCGGATAAGCCGGGTCTCCTGGAGGTTGTAGGCAAGGGGCTTCTCGCAATAGACGTGCTTGCCGTTAATCAACGCCAGGTAGGTGGCAATAGCATGCGACTGGTCAGCTGAAGCGACCACCACGGCATCGAAGTCATCGGGATGCTCAAAGACCTTCCTGATGTCCTTGTAGGTCTTGGCCTTGGGGTATCGGGCAGAGGCCGAAGCCAGGTAATTAGCATCAATGTCGCAGAGCGCGACAATGTTCTCGTCAGGATGGGGACCGGCGTGTGGATCAGGAGCACGGCCGCTTCTTTCTTCTCCCGGAATGATGGTGAGTTCTCTCATGCTGCCAATAGCGCGGCCGCCGGCTCCGATAAATGCGATGTCCAGCTTGCTGTTCAGATTCTGGCCCCGAAGCAGCGCGGGGGCACCCGTAGCCACGGCTCCGGCAGCCAGGGCGCTCCCGACGAACTCGCGACGGGTGATCCCGCTGAGTTTGGCCTTCTTCATCTCTCTTCTCCTCTCCGGGCGGCTTGCCCCCGGATCATTAAGAAATTCGAATTTTTTCATTCCCTTAACCTTTCATGGACCCTATTTTGTTATTCAAATTTAAATAAATACTCCTTAGCTCCCCTTAGCTCCCCCCATTTCTTGATTACAGTCTACAGACGCTGGATTGTCAATGTCCTTCTTGATTTATGATTAAAACTTTCGTTTTATCTCATTTCATGTTCTGCTCCGGATTTCAATGGATTTTTTGGATGACTAGTGATAAGAACTCCTTATAAAAGGAGGAAAACAATGACGCCTGCAAAAAGCTTTACCCGCCGCGAGTTCATCGGGTCCGCCGCTGCTTCAGCGGCATTTACAATTGTTCCCCGAAACACCCTGGGAGGTCCAGGATACGTTCCGCCGAGCGATAAGCTGACCATTGGTTATGTCGGCTGCGGGACCCAGGGAATGAGGGAAATGGTGCGCCTGATCCAGAACCCTGAAATCCAGATTGTTTCGGTCTGCGATCCAAACAAGTTCACAACGGATTATGTTGACTGGTCCCTGCATGGGATCCGCGACAGCCTCAGGAGGGCACTGGAGGACGATTCATGGGCTGAGGGAATCGAAGGCATTCCTGGCGGCCGTGATATCGGCCAGAATTTTGTCCAGAGGTACTACGGAAAAAACAAGCCCGGAGGAGACTACAAAGGCTGCCCGTCCTACGAGGATTTCCGGGAAATGTTCGAAAAGGAGAAGGATATTGACGCAGTGAAGGTCATGACCCCTGATCACCTGCATGCCACCATATCGATTGCAGCCATCAGGAAAGGCATGCATGTGGTAATTCACAAGCCGATTGCCAACAGGATCGACGAGGCAAGGAAGGTGTTCAAGGTCGCGCGTGAGCATCCGGAGGTCAGCACCCATCTCCTGGCGTGGAGCATCCGGCCCGGCTATGACCTGGCCCTGAAGTGGATCAGGGACGGGGCAATCGGGACCCTCAAGGAAATCCACAACTGGTCAAACCGGCCGGTATGGCCGCAGTTTACGTCCAACCCGGCCGATTCAGTGCCTGTCCCTAAAGGTTTCAACTGGGACCTCTGGCTCGGCTGCGTGCCGGACCGCCCCTATCACCCGGACTATACCCATGCCCTGTTCCGCGGCTGGTATGACTTCGGCGGGGGAAGCATCGCCGACATGGGACACTACAGCCTGTGGCCATTGTTTCTTTCCTTCGGCATCACCCGCCCTCCGCTGAGCGCCGAAGCCAGGGGGACTACAACCAGCGCGGTAACCAATCATGTCAGCAGGCCTCACATCAACGACGTGGCCTTTCCGGCTTCATGCGTGGTCAGGTTCAAGTTTCCGGAACAGGAGAGCCTCCCGCCGTTTGACCTCTACTGGCATGACGGGGGCATGAAACCTCCCACCCCTGATGAACTGGAAGAGGATAACCGGGAACTGGACAGGGAAGGCATGATGTTTGTGGGAGAAAAGGGCAAAATCCTGGCCGGCTTCCGCGGGCAGAATCCGAGAATCATTCCCGAGAGAAAGATGAAAGAATACCTGGGGGACGAGGAGATACCCGAGGAAGAGGGCGACCGGGGAGACAAGTTCTGGATAGATGCTTTCAAGAGCCGCACCCAGGGGCCTGGAAGCTTCTGGCATGCCGGGACTGTTACCGAGACCACCAACCTGGGGGCGATCGCTCTGCGGGCCCGGAAGAAGATCGCCTGGGACAGCAAAAACATGAAGGTGACCAACGATGAGGAGGCCAACAAATTCCTCTACCGGGAATACCGTGCCGGCTGGGAACTGTAACAATTTACGATTGACGATTGTGGCATAAGCTTCCAGCTTATGAATTTGCCGGGTGGGGTGTCGGGTGGGATTCTGGAGTGAGCCGCTCCAGCCACTGCCCCCAATCGGCAGAAGCGGCCCACCCATGAATTGCAAGTCCCTTCCTAGGCCCCCTCACCGAACATGATGATAATGAACTCCATTCCCGGTTCCTTATCAGCCCAGAACTGGTGGGACATCCCGGCGGGAACGTAAATCGACATACCTTCCCGCAATTCCATGGTTTTATCGCCAAGTCGGCCTTTTCCCTCTCCCCTGGTGATGATGAACAGGGTGGGAAAAGGGTTGACCGCATCATCGGGGTCCTCATTGATCATCATCCCGGGCTTCACCTGGTACCAGCCCGTCCGAAGTCCCTGCTGATAATAGAAAATAACCGCGTTTCCGCCATGCACATTCCGGCTGAACTCTTCCCCGAAGTAAACGATCTCCGGTTTTCCCCGGTTGAAAAAATGGAATCCCAGAGGCAGCATCACGTCCGAAAGGAATTCCGGGGTCGGATGAAATCCCTCCATGAAGCCGAAATCAAGAGGAGTCTGGTCTGACATCCGGGCCCTTCCAGCGGCTGTTAGGGCATTCATTTCACCCGCATGGATCATCCGCAGGGTGCGGGGATCGGTAACCAGGTAGAAAGTCGGCTCATTCGGGAACCCCTGCTTCATTGTCACCTTTTCAGGAAGGCCCCTGTCGATGGTTACCGTCCATTTCCCGCCTTCCTCCCCGGGAATTGTGATTCCGAAGCTGACGGGATTCCCGGGGAGTTCGTCATTCTTCGCGTAGTCATCAACGAAATCCTGCAGGAGGGCCTCCACGTCAATCCTTTCCCCCGGAGAATCAGCCGACAGGTGGATTGAACAGCAGATAGGCAGAACTACAGATAAGAAAACTTTAAACAATCCATTTCCAACGTAAAACCTCATCTTTCCTCCACGGAGCACTATAAAACTCTGAAAACTGAGACCGCTCAGGCTGGGCGGCAGCAGCGACCAGTAAAAATGGTTTGGTGTAATTCTATGGTAACGTTTTGTCCTGTCACGATTGTTCCCAGGTCATCCTGTTTTTTGAGAACAGCGCTGTTGGTGACTGTCCCCTGTAGTGCACAGCTGGTGACTGTCCCCTGTAACGATTTCCCTGTA
>CAZOGT010000184.1:0-6445 GCA_964579015.1 uncultured Acidobacteriota bacterium
CTCATAATTCTGGTTTCTTTGACCTCTCCTCTCACAGGTGATTCGCTCCTCCACGGTAGGGTGCTGGATGGGAACGGCATCCCGGTCAACGGAGCAAAGCTGACGGTTTCCGGAGGACTCAGCCCGGCGGCAATATCAGGCCCTCGGGGTGTTTTTTCGCTTGATAAGGGAATTCTTCCGGCAATGTTTCATGTCAGCCACCCGGATTATGAGTCCCTGGTAATCTCCATCACCCGGGAGCTGGCTGACTCGTCATCGGGAGGCATTGATATTGTGCTCAGGGCCAGAGTTGCATTGTCGGAAGAAATTACGGTGCTGGCGAAGTCTCCTTCTCCCGGCTTTTCGCCCGGAGCAGCTGCCTCCGCTACTCTTGAGACGACAGACCTTCCCGAGAATCCCGCCACCCTCCTTGATATGGTGCAGAGAGTCCCCGGGGTTTCGGCCAACGGACAGGGCGGCCTGTTTCAAACATATTCGATTCGGGGTGTTTCCAGGAACAGGGTGAAGTCTTCGGTCCTGAATGCCCGCCTGGCCGGAGAGCGCAGGGCCGGCGTTTCGGCATCTTTTATTGATCCGTTCCTGTTTGGATCGGTAGATGTTTTAAAGGGTCCTGCCGCCGCGTATCACGGCAGCGGCTCGTTAGGGGGCGTGATCAGGATGGTCCCCAGGAGATTCAACGGATATGCCCTGAACCTTGGCCTGCGCTCAACAGACAGCGAATTCCTCTCAGCCGCAGGATGGGGGAACGATGAATGGTCGGTGGGCTTTGTAAGGAAGGAAGCCGGAGACGCTTCGGCACCTGGCGGTTCCCTGATCAACTCTCACTTCACCCAGTACTCAGGCCTGCTAACCCGCTCATGGAGACTGGATGGAGGATCTGTCGAGGTTTCACTGCTGCCTTCCCTTGGGATTGATATCGGCAAGGCCAGCACTGATTATGAACAGGGCAGGGTGACGGAATACCCTTATGAAAAACACCTGGTGGCCCATTTCTCCATGGTCCTGGAGAGCGGGTGGGATCTGTCAGGGTTTTTTCATCCCCATTCCTATTCCACTCTGGTTGATGACCATGGGGAGGTATCCAGCGTTGAAAACAGGAGTTACGATTCCGGTGCCGGCCTGAGAAAAGAGGTGTATGCGAGGGACAACACGCGGGTATCCCTTGGAGGTGATTATTTTTCCAGATCGGGAGTGGAGTCTATTGAAAACCAGTGGAGTTCAGCATCTCCGGCTCCTTCGGTTCCCTTTTATTCTCTGGATGGTGCCGGCCTGAATGAAATCGGTTTATTCGGGGACATCCGGCATGACCTGGGGTTTGCAGTCATGGAAGGAGGGCTGAGGCATATCTGGTCAAGGAATGAAAACAGAGGGATGCCGACAGTCGAGGATTCCGCCTGGAGCGGATATGGGGGCATTGTTGTGCCGGCCGGGCGTCACCTGAAGATTAAAGGGTCGGCAGGTACAGGAATAAGGTTTCCGGGGCTGAGTGAACTTTTTTACGGCGGGACCACCGCGCGGGGGTCGGTAGAGGGTAATCCGGACCTTGAAGCGGAAAGGGCATTCAATCTGGAAGGGGGCCTGGAATGGATGGGGCCAAACATAATCCTATCATCATACGTATTCCGAAACAGCATCGGAGACTATATTGAAAGAGTGGAAGTCGACCCTTTTCATGATCCTGATCACCTTACCTATCGGAATCTGACCAGTGGGACTATCAGGGGCCTTGAGTGGGAGCTGGCGGCATCTCCTCTTTTTTACCTGGACCTTGTCTGGAAAGGTCATTTTATTGAAGGCTCCGATAATAACGGCGACCCCCTGGCAGATATTCCTGTTCACAGGTCAACCCTGGGTGCGGTTATCAGCAGGGCTGGCTGGGCCGGGGGCTTGAGCTGGCAGCAGAGGTGGGGAAAGGATAATCCGGGAAGCGGGGAAAAGGTAATTGGGCCGGTTGGGCTCCTGGATGGGTTTATCCGGAGGTCCATTACTCCGGAACTGGACCTTCGGCTATCGGGTTCAAATCTTTCAAATGCCGAGTATCATGGTTCGGCCGACAAAAAAGTCCCTCTTTCACCCGGCCTCTCCATTGCTGTTTCGATCCGGTGGGATTTTTCTGCCCCACAGGCCTCCGGCGCTCAGATCGTGAGGTGAAAGCAGGCCCTGAATAATTAAAGGATCAAGATCAACAAAGGCGGTCGGGTACCAGAACCGTTCCCCTTATGATTGGATCAGTCAAACAATGGTGTGCTCAGGTACCTTTCCCCATTGCTCGGCATGATGAAGACAATTGTCTTGCCCTCATTTTCCTCTTTCCCGGAATCCTGGAGAGCAGCCCATGCTGCCGCCCCTGATGAAATGCCTGCAAGGATGCCTTCCAGGCGGGCCAGCTTGCGGGCCGTGTCAAGTGAGTCTTCTATGCTGACTTTCACCACCTCATCAATCAGTGTTGTGTCCAGTATTTCAGGAATAAATCCGGCCCCGATCCCCTGGATTTTATGGGGGCCGGGAGCGCCTCCGGACAGCACCGGGGAATCTGACGGCTCAACCGCTATCATTTTAAGACTTTTTTTCCTTGGCTTCAGGGTTCTTCCGATTCCGGTCAGGGTTCCTCCGGTTCCAACGCCTGCGACTATGATGTCGACCTCTCCGCCGGTATCCTCCCAGATTTCTTCCGCGGTGGTCAGGCTGTGGATCTCCGGATTGGCTGGATTGTCGAACTGCCCGGGGATCCAGGCGTCTTCAGTATTCTCGAGCAATTCCCGCGCCCTTGAAATGGCCCCTTTCATGCCCTCGGAACCGGGTGTGAGAACCAGTTTTGCCCCATATCCCAGTAACAGCTTGCGTCGTTCCATGCTCATGGTTTCTGGCATGGCAAGAATCAGGCGATAGCCTCTGGCAGCTGCTACCATGGCAAGTCCGATTCCGGTGTTGCCGCTGGTAGGCTCAATAATCGTTGTTTTCCCGGGCGTAATCAGGCCTGCTTCTTCGGCCTTTCTCACCATGTGAAGGCTTATCCGGTCCTTGACACTGCCCCCTGGATTCATGAATTCCAATTTTGCCAGGACCATGCTGCCAGGTGCGGCCAGGTTTCTGAGTTTTACCAGGGGGGTCTTTCCCACCAGCTCTTCGATTGAATCGAATTTTTTAATCATGGTCCAATATCTCCATGTCCCTTATTATCCGGGTTCTTCCTTTTGTTTTTGTGCTCTTACAGTAAATGATGCTATTCAATATACCCCATGATCGGAAAATGTTTCTTAAACCTGAAATTATTTAGCCCGGATAGCTCACCGGTTTTCCTGGCGCAGCGGCAAGCTGGTTAGAAATCCGGGCCAGGTTATGAAACCTTTGATCGCATGTAAAAAGGTTGATGACAGGAAGCTTGCCTTTTTTTCTGTTAAAATCGTATAGTTTTAATGGAAATCCCGCTGAGCGCGACCTGATCAATGGATGAATACCCTGACAGCTATGCCGGGTATTCAGATAAATAAACCAGTAAGGAGTTAACCATGGCAATAATCGATTTTGGAGGAGTTGAGGAAAACGTTGTAACCAGGGAAGAATTCCCCGTAAGTAAAGCCCTTGAAGTTCTCAAGGACGAGACGATAGCAGTCCTTGGCTATGGAGTACAGGGCCCTGCCCAGGCCCTTAACATGAAGGACAATGGTTTCAACGTGATCATAGGACAGTCCGGCAAGTTCAAAAGAGACTGGGATCGAGCCGTAGAGGACGGATGGGTCCCAGGTGAAACCTTGTTTGAACTTGAAGAAGCCGCTACCAGGGGGACCGTGATCCAGATGCTGGTTTCTGATGCGGCCCAGAAGGCTATCTGGCCCGATGTCAGCAAATGTCTCAATCCCGGGGATGCGCTCTACTTCTCACATGGATTCTCCATTGTCTACAAGGAACAGACCGGAGTTATTCCCCCAAAAGACGTCGATGTGATTCTGGTGGCTCCGAAAGGATCGGGAACATCGGTAAGGAGGAATTTCCTGTCCGGCGCGGGTATCAATTCCAGTTTTGGAGTATTCCAGGACGCAACCGGCAGGGCCGAAGAGCGGACCATTGCGCTGGGCATTGCTGTTGGTTCCGGATACCTGTTCCCTACGACCTTTGAAAAAGAAGTCTACTCTGACCTGACCGGTGAAAGGGGCGTTTTAATGGGTGCCCTGGCCGGAATAATGGATGCCCAGTATGATGTATTGAGGGCCAACGGGCACAGCCCAAGTGAAGCATTCAATGAAACCTGTGAAGAGCTCACCGAAAGCCTGATCCGGCTGGTTGGGGAGAACGGAATGGACTGGATGTATGTAAACTGCTCTGCCACAGCTCAGAGGGGTGCTCTTGACTGGAGGCCCCGTTTCAAGGAAGCAACCCTCCCGGTTTTCAAGGAACTTTACCAGAGAGTCAGGGATGGATCTGAGACCCGCAGGGTGCTGGAAAGCTGCGGCGCTCCTGATTACCAGGATAAGCTCGCTGATGAGCTTTCCGAGCTGGGAAATTCCGAGATGTGGAGGGCCGGTAAAGCCACCCGGGCCCTCAGGCCGAAAGAGAAAGCAAGGCAGATCACCCAGGAAACCAGGGGTATCGGCGGAAGAAAAGATAACTAGCCCGGGACCAGGTTCAAGGGAGGACACCAATAGAGGGGCTGAGCCTGGCTCAGCCCTTTTTTGTGACTGAGATATTCACGCGCATAGTGTACGGGCAAAGGCCCGCAAGCGTCAGACCGGTGTTTGCACGAGATTTTTTTGGAATTTTCGGTGGAAAAGGCTAATATATAAACTTGGTTTTTTATACAGATACAACTATTCCGCTCATCCATCTAAATTTTTGGGACAGAGATATTTCAGGAGGAATTGAATCATGAGTGAATCGAAAACATCAACCCGCCGGGATTTCCTGAAATGGGCGTCAGCCGGCACTCTGGCAGCGGCGGCAGCTCCCGCAGTGCTGTCCGGCAGGACCGCGTACGCGATGAGGCCCATTTCCCCATCTGACAAAATCGGCATAGGCCTGATCGGTGCCGGGATCATCGGATTTGAAGACACTCAAACAGCATTGAAGGTGCCGGGAGTTGAGCTGGTTGCCGTTGCTGATTGCTATGACGGAAGGCTCCAGAGGTCCAAGGAAGTCTTCGGAAGCCACGTTGTTACGACCAAGGCATACCAGGAAGTCCTGGAGAGGGACGATGTGGATGCTGTTATTCTCGCTGTCCCGGATCACTGGCATCAGCGTATGGCAATCGATGCCCTGAAGGCCGGGAAAGCAGTATACCTTGAGAAGCCGATGGTCCAGAAGATCGAGGAAGGTGCGGCATTGATAGCAGCTGAAAAGGAGACCGGGGGCCTGCTCGAGGTAGGATCCCAGGTGGTCAGCTCTACTGTGACTGAGAAGGCCCGCCAGCTCTACAGGCAGGGCGTAATAGGCAAACTCAACATGGTAGATATCCTGATCAGCCGTAATGATCCCCTGGGGGCCTGGCAGTACTCAATACCTACGGATGCCAGTGAAGAGACGATTGACTGGGATTCCTTTGTGGGGCACGCTCCTGAGCGGCCTTTTGATGCTGACCGGTTTTTCAGGTGGAGGAAATACTGGGATTATGGCACAGGCGTGGCAGGAGACATGTATGTACACCAGTTCACCGGACTGCACCGGATTCTTGATACTAATGGCCCGGTAAAGGGCATGGCCACCGGCGGGGTGCGTTTCTGGACGGAAAAGCGTGAAGCTCCCGACCTGATCCTGGGCCTCTATGAATACCCGGAGACCAATTCCCATCCTGCCTTTACCCTGCAGCTCGGGGCTAACTTTGCGGATGGCGGACACGGCCCGGTTTTCCAGCTGATAGGCGATGAGGGCATCATGGAAATCGGCGGAAGTGGACTCAGGGTCAGGCGTAATGTCCGGACGGAACCATCTCTTGAAACCCTGGTTGAAGGGTACAACACTGTTCGTACCTTCTCGGAAGCGGAACAGAAGCGCTGGATCGCTGAATACAAGAAGGCGCATCCCGTCCAGTCCAGCAGGCATGAAGCAACCAACCTCAGTGGCGAGGTGGAGTATGTCGCGCCCAGGGGTTATGATCCGCGTGTTGACCACTTCATCGTTCTGTTCAATGCCATGCGGGGAGAAGGAACCATCGTGGAGGATGCCGAATACGGATTGAGAGCCGCTGCTCCGGCACTGATGGCTAACATGTGCTACCTGGAAAACAAGATCATTGAATGGGATCCGAATGCCATGAAACGTGTCAGTTGATAATCAGATCCATTCACTTGATTTTCAGGGCCGGAAGCATGACCTGCTTCCGGCCCTTTTTTGCTCCGCGGAGACCATCTTCATGTGTTTTCCCCCTGCAGGCCTTCCCTGGTGGTGTATTAAGAAAAAGAGGCCTTTATTGGGTGGTACATGCGTTTTTCCCGGGTTTGTTTATTTAATTATG
>CAZOGT010000185.1:0-6441 GCA_964579015.1 uncultured Acidobacteriota bacterium
CGATGGTCTGCCGTTTGATGATCCCGTCAGGGCCGCGGAAGCGATCGGTTCCCGTTACGGGGAGGAGTGGGCCGCTTGGAGATGCGGCCAGATCACCGGATGGGTGGCAAAAGCGCGGGGGGTTGTGGACAGGCATGCCCCTGGGACCATTCTTGGCCTGTTCGGAGTGCCCTGGTCAGGTGATTATGACAACGCGATTACTTCCGTCATCGGCCAGGACTACCAGGCCCTGGGAGCGTATATTGACATTTTTTCACCTATGGCCTATCACCTGATGTGCGGCCGGACAACAGGCTGGATCGCTGAAGTGTCCGGATGGGTCGCCCGGACTTCCGGAAGGGATGTCCTTCCGATTATTCAGTCGGTCGACCAGCCGGGACCCCTGTCCCCGGGGGAATTCGGTGAAGCGGTCCGTTTTGCCCTGCAGAGCCCGGGCTCGAGAGGGGTGATCATCTTCAACCTGCAGGGCATGGACAAAGATAAGCTGGATGCCCTGAGTAGCCGGGTCCCTGGCCGGGACTGAGCAGGCCTCGTCTTTTCCAGATCTCTGAAGGCTCATCCTTCGGTTCATTGTCCTGGACAGAGGCGACCCCGATTCCGGCCCCGACCCCGATTTGAAATCCTTCTCACCCGCGAAAATCGGGTTAACTCATGACGAATTTCCCCTTGACAGGAAGCATGGGAGGGCTGACCATTTATCAAGAGGCACTCCTGTGTTTTATTGAAATTGCAGATTCATTTTGATCCCGCCCGCAAGGCGGGGTAGAGAGGGAAGAGAACGAGATGACGCTCAGGAAAAAATTTTACGGTATCAGCATGGTGGTGGTATTGGCGGGGATCTCAATCCTTGGTTTCGCCGTCTTCAGCCTGCACGCCGCCCAGCAGGAGGGATATACGGATACGCCCTACATCCCCTACGGCAAATGGAGGGTCCATGACGCGGCCCGGCCCAGGCCTGAAGTGGTCACTCCCGGCAGGGACGGAAGCCCCCCTTCCGACGCGGTAGTCCTGTTTGACGGGACGGACCTTTCGAAATGGGAGCATGTCCGCGGGGATGAAACAGTTGCCGCAACCTGGAAGCTGGGAGACGGCTATTTTGAGACTGTTCCCAGGTCAGGCCAGCTGGTAAGCAAGGACAGGTTCGGCGACTGCCAGGTTCACGTGGAATGGGCGACTCCTTCTGAAGTCAAGGGAGACGGCCAGGGCCGCGGAAACAGCGGGGTCTTCCTCATGGGGATCTATGAAATCCAGGTGTTGGACTCCTGGGACAATCTCACCTACGCTGACGGCCAGGCGGGAGCCATGTACGGCCAGTATCCTCCCCTGGTAAACGCTTCCAGGAAGCCGGGAGAGTGGCAGTCCTACGATATCATTTTTGAAGCTCCGGAATTCAAGGACGGGAAGATGTCAGAACCCGCCTACGTGACGGTAATCCACAATGGAGTCGTCCTGCATCACCGGCAGGCGTTTCATGGGGAGACTTTTCACAAAAGGGTCGGCGTCTACACGGAACATCCTCCCCGGGGGCCGCTTGCCCTCCAGGACCATGGAAACCCGATAAAGTACCGGAATATCTGGGTACGCCCGCTGGGTGATTATGACCAGAATGTGAAGTGATTAATGGCCCGGCTCCCGGGGAGGGGCCGGGCTGCTGTTTCAACTTTTACTCGGGTTTGATGATTCCCGGGTGCCACATGTCTTCAGGGGTCAGCCCGCACTCATCAATGGTTTTCAGCCAGTATGAGGGGTCAAACCGGTCACCGGATCCGGTGTTGTTGGTGCCGAATGTGAACCTTACCCCCTTTGTCTCTTTACAGGTCATCTCTTCTCCGCCAGGTCCTATGCCCGATTTTGTCATCCCCGAGATTGGTGACTTCCAGGTCGAGGTTTTCTTCAGTCGCCTGGACACGGATGATCACAGCAGTCTCCTCGCTGGGGCCGCCCCCGATGACAATAGGGAAAGCTCGTTTTGATGAGGGTTCCTCCAGGTAGTACCTGTGGTAGTGGGCCGAGATCTCCAGGTCCAGGCCGGCCCTGTTCATTATTGCAGCCCAGCGTTCCTTGTAGGGGGGAAAGAATTTCGGATTTCTTTCTTCATCCCCGGGTACGTGTCCTACAGGGATATGGCTGACGAGTATCCGGAAGGGTGCGGCCTTCCATTCAGGGGTTTTGATAACCTCCTTGAACCATTCTTCCTCCTGGAGGCGATAGGAATCAAAGTCCGTCAATCCGCAGTAAGCGGGATCATTGTCATTTTTGTCCTCTCCGTTGTCGAGAACCAGGAACTGGACCGGACCGCGGCGGAAGGTATAGTAGAATCGTCCGTCCGGCATGGTCAGGTAACGCGTCATGTAACGGGCGAAGCTTCCCCTGCACTCGTGATTTCCCCTGATCCAGATCAGCGGATGTTCACTGGCATACTTCCCGGGGAGGTCGAGAATGGAGGCCACGTCTTCCTCCCCCTCGATGTGGGAAAGGATGTCCCCGTTCAGCATAACAAACTCCGGGAGCGGCGCGGAATCCTCAACCTTGCCCATCAGGCGATGAATAAGTGGAATGTTTTTGTGGAGGTCATTCAAGACAGTGAACCTGACTTCATGGTGTTCAGGGTCAGGCAGTTTTAACCTATGCGTTTCAGCTGCAGTTTTTTCGCCAAAATGGACCTTGTAGGGCTCGAATTTTTCAATTCTTTGCGACAGGAGCCTGTATTCGTATTCCCTGCCCGGGGAAAGCCCGGCAACGGTAATCCGGTGGTAGGTTTCGTTGGCTTCCACCAGCCCATGCCGGTGATTGTTCACGGCCTTGAACCTGTCACCGGTCCCATGTTCGCGGTATTCCACCGAGCATGAGGCAGGATGGCTGGTTATGGCGAAGACCTCAAATGAGTCAGGCGTTGACCACTGGATGATCGGTGGAGTCATCAGCCTGAATCCCGGCGTGGTGGAGGGTTTAGGAGGAGGTTCCTGGATTATGCTGCCCGCGGCCAGGGGATTAGCGGCCAGTCCGCTGCTGAGTGCGGCAGGGACACAAATGATGCGTTTAATGCATTCTCGGCGTTTCATAAGACAATTGTTGATCACCGGGGGACGGGAGTAAAGGGTAAATTTAACCGCTGCTCTTTGCCTGGTTGGAGAATCAAGTTGGAATCAGGTTCCGGTTAATGGCATACGCTATTGTAATAATATTGGAATAAATGGCAGATAATCCCTGTTAAGGGAACTGTTTTGTACAGGAAGTCAGTTTCTTATGGTGAGGTGTAACATGAGGGTTTCAAGCCGCAGGATGTTCCCGGCGCTTATCCTGGTCTTTATTTTTCTAGGGATGCCTGCTTTCGGGGAATATCTCAAGCCGCCTCCTGAAATAGCAAAAATTCTTGAAAGGCCTCCTCTGCCTGAAGTGAATGTCTCTCCTGACCGGCGCTATCTGCTCCTGGTCCAAAGGGAAGGCATGCCTGGAATCGATGAAATAAGCCGTCCCTACCTGGCCCTGGCCGGGCGAAGGTTTATTCCCGGGAGCCTCGGCCCTGTCCCCGACCAGGGAGGCGCCATTGTCAAAATGACAATTTTTTCCATACGGGAAGGGACGTCCAGGGTTTTGAAGGTTCCGGATTCGGTTGTTCCCGGGTTTCCCCGCTTTTCTCCTGACTGCAGGTGGCTTGCATTTCTTGACATGCAGCCGAATGGGATTTCTCTCTGGATTTCAGATGTCACAGGTGATAAGACACGCCGGTTGACCCCCCCTGACATCAGCCTGGTGACAGGTTCCTATTTCTGGATGCCTGACTCGAGCGGCCTGGTCTGCCGGATGAAGCCTGACAATTTCCGAAGGCCCCCGGTGGAGCCAGCGGTTCCTTCGGGGCCTGTCATCCAGGAGAGCCTCGAGGTTGAAGCCAAGGCCAGGACCTACCAGGACCTTCTCAAAACCCCTCATGACATGGAATTGTTCGACCACTATTTCACTTCCAGGCTTGCAAGGGTAACTACAGGCGGCAAAATCTCTTCGATAGGGAAACCTTCGGTCTTTGAAGATGTTTCAGTTTCTCCGGATGGGCGTTACCTGGCAGTTGTCAGGGTTGTGAAGCCCTACTCCTACCTGGTCCCCTGGAATTACTTTGCCAGGGAGATAGAAATATGGAGTGCCGGGGGAAAGAAAATAAAGACTATTGCCAGCCTGGACCGGGCCGAGGATATTCCGATTGGAGGAGTCCCCACCGGAGCCCGGAGCGTCAGCTGGCGCAGTGACACTCCAGCGACCCTGGTATGGGCTGAAGCCCTGGATGGAGGTGATCCTAAAGCGGAGGTTTCCCATCGGGACCGGCTGATGATCTGGGAAGCGCCTTTCGGGGGTAATCCCCGGCAGCTGCTCAAGACATCCATGCGTTTTCGCCGGATTCTCTGGGGATCCGGAGAACGGGAATTCCTTTTTACCGAAGACCTGATTAAACAATGGACCAGGACCTGGATCATTACCATCCGCGGTGGTGAGCTGGTTGATGAAAAGCTGCTTTGGGATCGGGACAGGGGGGATGCCTATGGAGATCCGGGCAGGCTGGTTGGGAAATATAACGCCAGGGGGCGTTTCCTGGTGGATGAAAACAAGGGGAGGGTGCTGCTTAAAGGAGACGGCAGCTCGCCTGAAGGAGACCATCCATTCCTGGATGAGATGGAGATTGTGAGTGGAAAGACCAGGCGGATTTTCCAGAATTCCGGAGACGTTTATGAATATGTGGTGGATGTGCTGGACCCGTGGGGAAAGGAGGTGATTACCAGGCATGAGACGGTATCATCTCCCCCCGTTTATTATCTTCTGGATACCGAATCAGGCCGGAAGAGGGCCCTGCTCAAGTTTGATGATCCGGTGCCTGAACTGAAGGGCGTCCAGAAACAGATCATCAGGTACCTGAGGGAAGACGGGATTGAACTCTCCGGGACCCTTTACCTTCCCCCGGACCGGAAAAATGGCGAAAAGCTCCCCCTTATCATGTGGGCATATCCACGTGAGTTCAACGATCCCAGGATTGCAGCCCAGGTTCGTGGATCCTCCAACCGGTACCCCATTATCCGCGGCCCCTCACACCTCTTTTTTCTTTTGCGGGGATACGCAGTCCTGGACGGTCCGGCAATGCCGGTGGTGGGGAAAAACGGCAATGACACCTTTGTGGAGCAACTGGTGTTGAATGCCAAGGCTGCTGTGGACAAGGTAGTGAGCATGGGCTTGGCGGACAGGGAAAGAATAGGAATAGGGGGCCACAGTTACGGGGCTTTCATGACCGCAAACCTCCTGGCGCACTCTGATTTCTTTGCAGCTGGAATTGCCCGCAGCGGGGCTTATAACCGTACCCTGACACCTTTTGGATTTCAAAATGAAAGGCGGACCTTCTGGGAAGCTCCGGAGGTATATTTTGCCATGTCCCCCTTTATGCATGCCGACCGGATAAATGAGCCGATTCTCCTGGTGCACGGGGCGGCTGACAATAATTCAGGAACCTTTCCGCTTCAGTCGGAGCGGATGTTCCATGCCCTTAAAGGACTGGGGGCAACAGCCAGGCTGGTGGTGCTTCCCGGTGAATCGCATGGCTATTCCGCCAGAGAGTCAGTGCTGCACACTGTTCATGAGATGCTGGACTGGGCCGACCGCTTTATCAAAAACAGGCCGGACAAAGACTGAAGCAGCCCAAAATAGGCAACCGTCAACCCGTCATTTTACGTAGTTTCCGGTTACATCCGTCCACCAGGTGTCAGGACCGTACCTGAGAATCTGGATGTCGGTTCTCCTGAAGCTCGCCGCATAGATGCGGTGCATGAACTTGGAATCATCGGTGGCTGATGTTTTTTCCTCAAACCAGGTCCGGTCCAGGGGGAAAGGTTCAAACGCTCCTGTATGCCGCCATGTCCCCTGGTCATAAACCTCCACCCAGGTGTGCCCCGCGGGTATGTCTTTCCATTTGGGAATGGTGGTGACCCGGGCCGGGATCCCGACCGCCCTGCAGGCATCTGCCAGCAGGATTGAAAGGCTGATACAGTTTGCCAGCCTTTTTTCAATGGTGGTTCCGACACTCCAGAGCGAATCGGAGACGTTATCGTGATCAAACTGGATATTGAGCTCATTCGACATCCAGGCGTTCAGGCCGATTACAACTTCTCCAACTGACTTTGACTCCTTCATCACCGGAAGGTAGCGGTCCATGAAGTCTCTTCTCCAGTTGTCCCTTGCTTCCCCTGCCTGGGCATAGGGAAGGAGATAGTTCATGAAAATATCATCAGGGATATCGGGCATAAACGGCCAGATATTCCGCACCTGGAAGGCCAATTCCGTATTATTCAGGAGATAAGCTGAGTCGAGGTTTCTTACATCAGCCTCCGGCATATTCACCAGGAGAAAAATAAGGGCTTCCAGATGCTCAGGGGGTGACTCAAGCAGGGTTTTCTCCAGTTCGCCCCT
>CAZOGT010000186.1:0-6424 GCA_964579015.1 uncultured Acidobacteriota bacterium
AAGGGTTGATTTGCCGACATTCGGGCGTCCAACAATTGCGACTTTATACATGGTTGCTTCTTGATTTGCAGTTCACTAAAAGCAGAACTGCGGGAATATGCGTACTTTTATTTTTACCTTATGCCCGCCTGCATGGAGATTGACACCGTTCCGGGTATTAACTTAAAATTGAACTTCGCGGGTGGGCGATTAGCTCAGCTGGTTAGAGCGCCGTCTTCACACGGCGGAGGTCACTGGTTCGAGTCCAGCATCGCCCACCATTCCCCACCGCACAGAACAGTACCGGAGAATTTTCCCAGCTTTAAACCCCAGTTGAATCAATCGGGCCCTATTGTAACATCCGGATCGCTGAATCCGCATATTGTCAAGTCTGAATCTTTTTCTGGAGGGCGGCGTATCGTGTACCCTGAGGAGACAAAACCATGGAAAAAAAGCTTAAAGCAGGCGATAAGGCCCCGGATTTCAGGGCATTGACTGATAAAGGTGAATATCTGTCCTTGTCTGAATTGAAGGGAAAGAAAGTAATACTCTATTTCTACCCTAAAGACAACACTCCGGGTTGTACAACCCAGGCATGCGGGTTCAGGGACCACTACGCGGAAATTGAAGAGAAGAACGGAGTGGTTCTAGGGGTCAGCCCCGACAGTGAGCAGTCACACCAGAAATTCAGGACCAGGTATGATCTGCCCTTTATCCTCCTGGTGGATCCTGATCATGAACTGGCCGGGCTCTACGGGGCCTGGGGCGAAAAATCAATGTACGGAAAAAAGTACATGGGCATCTTAAGGAGCCATTTCGTTATAGATGAAAATGGTTCAATTATTGCTGCCCAACACAAGGTCAGCCCGAAAAAGAGTGTGCCCGAAGCCCTTTCCAGCCTTTAACGCGCATTGCCTGAGGGGCTGCACCCGGCTTTTTTTTGCTGAGAGATCATCCGGACAGGGAGCGGCTTCATGGTGAAGCCGCTCCCTGTCTTAATCCGTTTCGGCAACGACCATTTCCTCCCTGGGAATATGGATTTTGTCAAAAGCAGTGCCGGGAATCACGTAATACCAGTCAGCAAACCTGTTGGTAAGTTCTTCAGCCAGCTTCCGGCCTGCGCTGGTTTTTTCTTCCCATTCCTGATGGCGGTCAAATCGCTCACTGTTTCTGCGATCAGTGTCATCCCACTCCGCCTCGCTTTTATTCCGGAACTCGGTATTGGAAGGCCTGGGGGGTTCCGGCAGCAGGCCAGGCTCGTAGCTTACAGTAATGAAGAGATAGCGGTTTTCTCCCTTTTCTTCATCTCCCTCCCCGTTTTCTCCAGTTCCTGCTGATACAGATTCCCCTGAACCGTAGAGCACCTCCCCGAATCGCAGGGTGTATGATAGGCCGGTGCCGGTATCCACCAGAAGTTCCCCTTCATTGGAGAGGAGGTCTCCGTCACGGGTGAAGTAAAATCCCCTGGAGCGGAGGGAATTGATATTCTCTGCTGAAATCGAAACCTTTTCCGATTTTTTGAGGCTTTCAGACAGGCCTTCAGGTTTTTTTCTGACCCCGACAATGGACAGGTCATCAAGGGCATCAAGGAGAGCGTTCATCTTGGCGGTGTCAACCTTTTTCCCGGCAGGCGTCCGGTCAGCAGCCCATTCTTCGCCATCTCTTGTCAGGACCAGGGTATCCTTCATATCCACGGTCCCCACCCTTTCATTAATCGAGTAGTCTTTAAGGGTTACTTTCCTGATGTCGTTTTTATCGACCTGGAGAAGGTCGGGTTCAATCCAGTCTTCGAAACTTGTTGAAACGCGCAGCGGAGTCTCGGTTATGTAGACCCTTTTGCTGTCGGGAAGGCGGACAAAGCGCAGGTCCCTGCGCCCCTCAACCTCTTTACCCAGGATCAGGTCAGCCAGCACCTGGTCGTTTTTGTCCCGGATGGTTATCCTTTTACCTCTTCCCAGCAGCGATGCTGATTGTGCCAGGGGATCAATCACGCCACAGGCTTCGTGATCGGATACATTTCCGGACCTGAAATCAGATTTTACCAGCCCGATAACACCGGCTGCGGTTTCAGCCAGCTGGTCTTTGCCGTCAGCCGGGTAATCGTAATGGGAAGGAATAGTCCATATTCCGTCCTTGAAAGTGACCTTGAAAGGCTGGACCGAGGCCGTCTCCTCATCATATTCAACCACCTCAAGGGTTGCGGCTTCATTCGGATCGGTGAAATCCGGAAAGAACTGCTCCCCTTTATCCAGGAAATCATCCGGCGTTACATTTCTCGGGACAGCCACGATTGCCGCGGCCAGGAGCAGAAGGGCAACAACAGCGTAAGTTATGGTCTTTCTTGTTTCAGTCATAGCTATTTTACCCCCTAAACCTTCTGGCAGCAGCGGCGCTTTCGCTCTCTTTGCGGCGCCGCTGAATGAAAATGAATACCCCCAGGGCAAAAACCGGAATGGGCGGGATCAAGACTGCGAAGGTCTTGATACTGTTTTCAATCCTCCTGATCCGGGATTCCATCTTCTCCATGCTGCCGGCGATTTTTGCGTTTCTTTCAGTGTCAATATTGGTTCTAAGTACTTCAAAGCGCCGGTTTTCAACCTCTTGCAGGTTACGGGCCATGATTTCCTTGGTCCTGTCATCAAGATCCGGCCTTTGCCGGACTTCGGCGACTTTCTGGTCCAGCCTGTCCTGTGCTTCCTGCAGCGCCCTTTCAGCCTCAGCACGGGCCTCTTCTTCTTCTTCAAGCCTCTGGTTGATGAAGTTTCGGGTTTGGCTTTCCACTCTTTCAAGGGTCCGGTGGGCCATTCTCTTGTTTCGGAGGCTGATGAATGATTCATCCCCGGCCAGAACATCGATGCAGTTCAGGAAGAAATTGACATTATCAAAAACCAGGTTTCCCGGAGCTCTTTCCCGGATCTGGAAAAACTGTTCTGAAATGAAGTCCAGATCAGCGATGACAATCAGGTTCAGGCCCCCGCCTGATGAGGGAGCAGGGACGTCATCAGTCTCATTTCCCGACTCGCGCTCTCCGCCGGTCCCGCTCCCGGCACCGGGCGCGCTCGTGACGTGTGCCGACAGGATATAACTGCTCTCGTCAGGCCGGTGGGGAAGGCTCTGGTTCAGCTGCACCCCGAAAAAGCTGCGCTGGATCAGCTGGCCGTAATCGAATCTTCCCGACATGACGCTGGTTTTTATCAGGGGGGTGAATTCAATATCTCCCTCGGCAGCCCGGTTCAGCTGGCCGGGATAAATGAAGACCACTTCCTGGAGCTCTGCCGAGCTGGAGTGATCGGGATTGAAACTGTCCCTGGTCTGGTTCCCGACTCCCACAAATACGATTTCAGGGGGCATCTGGGCCATTTCCGGATGGGGATTGTACGTATCCCAGACAATTTTTCCTGGATCCCAGCTGACCCCGATATCTGCCATGAACTGCCTGATATTACCCTTCGGGGGAGGCTGGCTCTGCTGATTCTGCATAAAGGGATTCATGTTGGCCCCGGCCTGTTCCGAAGGCGCCTGGTTGATATCAACCGCGGGCATGGGATCGACCAGCAGAAGGGTGGGGATGCCCGAAAGGATAAGGGGCCTGATTTTATCCATCCCGGACTGGGGCATTGATGAGGGAAGCGCAACCATCAGTCCGTCAAGGTCTTCGGGGATTTCCCCGGACTCGGAGAGCTGTACGATTTCATACTGCTTGCGGAGTTCAGAAACCACAGACCATGGAGGTGTCGACTGCATGGTCTGGTAGTCAAACCCCCCAAAGAGGTTGATTCCGGTCTCGAATACCCCGATCTTTTTCCTTTCCGACTTGGCCACCACCCTGATGCTCCTGGCTATTTCGTATTCAGGTGAGAGCCCGCGGTCAAGAAAGGGGATCACCATCTCCTCGGCGCCGCAGGTAAAAGCCAGGCCGAGAAAAACGTCCTCCGTACTGCTGCGGGCATTGCCGAAATCGCTGATCTGCCGCGGCAAGATCCCGAATTTTTCCCTGGCATCCCGGGCTTCTTCGGTGAATGGTTCTGTCTGGTTGATCAGAACCTGGACCTTCTGCCCCGCAGAGGCATTGATTTCCCTGAGCACGCCAAGGAGATTGGCCCTTGACTGGACATAGGTCTCGGGCACATCAGGGCTGATATATGCCTGGACAAACACGGGACGGTCTTCGTTCAGCTCGTCCAGCAGTGTTTCTGTTTCACTGCTCAGGGAATGGAGCTGTTCAGCTGTTACATCCAGGCGGAAGCCCCAGTGGCTGATTATGATGTTCAGGCTGATGACAGCCAATAATAAAGCAGCGGCCCTGGCCATGTAGTGCAGCCTGGCCGGTCTTCCTTCCAGGGTTTCAGGCCAGTGCCTGCGGTCGATCACCAGGGTGTTGATGTAAATAAACACCGCGGTGACGGAAAAGAAGTACACAAGCGCTGAGAAACTGATTACCCCGGAAGAAAGGTCACTGAAGCTGCTGTAGACGCTCAGGGGAGCCAGGAATTCAGCAAACCATTCCCCGATTATCTCGGCGGCGGATTTGATGAAAACAAGCACTGAACAGAACAGGGCTCCCAGAATGAAGGCTATTGCTGAATTGGAAGTCAGTGCTGAGGCCAGGATGCCGACGGAAATCAGGGCACTTCCGAGCAGCCAGTATCCAAGGTAATTGGCGAACAGCACCCCAATATCCGGACTGCCAAGCCAGAAGAGCACCAGGACATGGCTCAGTGACAGGGCAAGGGCGGTTGTATAGATGCCGAGGACTGCGAGGTATTTCCCGAGGACGACCTCCAGGCTGGATGCCGGCAGGGTGAAGAGGAGCTCATCGGTTGACTGCCGGGTTTCCTCCGACCATACCGACATGGTAAGAGCAGGGATAAAGGCCAGCAAAAGCAGGGGAAACAGGGCATTGAGCTGGTCCAGGTTGGCCAGGTTGTCCCGGAAAAAGCGGTCCTGCCAGAATGCGGCCGCAGCGCTCAGGAAAATGAATAATGTGATGAAAACGTATCCGGTGGGATTACTGAAGTACCGCTTTATGTCCCTCAAGAGAAGGGCTCGGATAAAGGATTTGTTGATATCAACGAGTGCCATTTTCACCTCCATCATTAACGGGGGCTCCTTTGCCGCCGGAGTCCCTGTCCCTTTCCGCGTCGTTTTCTGAAAAAGCCGAAGCCGGTTCAACTGCCTTCTCCGTGCGGAGTCTTCCATAGTTTGTAAGCCGGTAGAATGGCTCTTCCAGGCTTCCATCCTTCCTTAGCTCCGCCGGAGTTCCGTCAAAAATAAGCCTGCCTTCGTCGATCAGCAGAACCCTGTCCGCGGTAGCATCAACCTCCTGCAGTATATGGGTAGAGATGAGGACGGTTTTATCGGTGCCCAGTTCCCTGATATGTTCACGGAACTCCCTGACCTGGTTGGGGTCAAGGCCTGCGGTAGGCTCATCCATGATAAGCACGTCAGGATCGTGGAGCAGGGCCTGGGCCAGCCCGACCCGTTGACGGAAGCCCCTGGACAGTTTTCCGATTGATTTTTCCAGTACATTCTCTATTGAACACTGGGCTGTGACCAGGCTGATTCTTTCAGCAAGGAGGTCTTTGGAAATGCCCCTGGACTCCCCCGCAAACTGCAGCAGTTCCAGGGGTGTCATATCCATGTAGAGAGGTCCGTTTTCCGGGAGGTAACCAAGGCGCCGGGAGGCTTCAATTCTCTGTTTCTGGATATCGAGGCCGGCGATTGACGCGGAACCGGCGCCGGGGGCCAGATAGCCTGTGAGGATCTTCATTGTAGTGGATTTCCCTGCTCCGTTTGGGCCGAGAAAAGCTACAATCTGCCCTTCCGGAATGGAAAAGGAAATGTCTTCAATAGCCACGAACGGCCCATAGAATTTAGACAATCCCCTGGCTTCAATCATGATTTGAGCTGGAATGCCCATATGCAACACCTCATTCTTTCAATGTCAGATTATTTGCCGCGTCCCCGGACTGAATGAATCACCGGGCCCGGGACACCATTCAGGACACCGGTCAGGTTGACCGGCAGGCCGGAACCTTCATTGCCCCGTACCGCAACCCTTAAGAAATGCGGGCCGGGCGGCCGGGGCCAGCAATATTTTATAATATAAAAAAACATGATTTTTCAACCCCTGCCCGGGGGCCGGCGAGGGGTTGAGAAAAATGAATTCTTTCCGGACAGGGATAACCCTTCTGGTGAGCGACAGGACCTGTTTTTCCCCGGTAAATTTGCCTCCCTTTACGCCGTTCACATCAGGCTGTTCCCGTCTTTCTGCCATGGCCCCGGCGATCTGTCGGACTGCAGTTTCGGCCCCATGACTCCTTCCGGGACCCAATCCCTGATCAAGCTCGTCTGGAATAGAAGGTTCAGACGTCACATGTCCTAAAAGCCTCTTCCATGGCTTTGAAAGGATCCCCGGTGGGAATGAATTCCTGTCCCAGAAAAC
>CAZOGT010000187.1:0-6413 GCA_964579015.1 uncultured Acidobacteriota bacterium
AAGATAGACAACCATGTGCACATCGGCCACAACTGCAGGATCGGAGAAGGGACCATCATTGTTGGATCCGTCGGCATATCCGGCTCAGTGACCATCGGAAAAAACTGCATCTTCGCCGGCCAGTCCGGGGCGTCAGACCATGTCCGGATCGGAGACAATGTGGTGGTCCTGGCCAAAACAGCGGTTACCAGGGACATACCTTCCGGCATGACGGTTTCAGGCCTGCACGGCAGGGACCACCGGGGACAGATCAAAATCGAGGCAATCCTCAACCGACTTCCCGACATGTACCGGGACCTGAAGACAATCAAAAAAAAACTGGGGCTACAGGAAAATGACAGTCCCTTGCTATGAAGAAACAAGGAAATAGAAAGCGGAGAACAGCATGGCTATGAACCGGCAGTTATTTGATTCCATATGCAGTGGAGACCGCAGTACAGTAGAGAGTATCGTGCAGGCGTCTCTAGAGAAAGGCGTTTCCCCGACTGACCTGCTCAATGATTCAATGATTCCGGCGATGCGGGAAATGGGAAACCGGTTTTCCCGGCATGATGCCTATGTACCGGACATGCTGATCGCAGCCCGGGCCATGCAGACCGGCCTTGATATCGTTGAACCCCTCCTGGTTCAAAGCGGTCACCAGCCCCTGGGCACGATCTGCATCGGAACCGTTAAAGGAGACCTTCATGACATCGGCAAAAACCTGGTTGCCATCATGCTGAAAGGGGCCGGATTCCGGGTAATGGACCTCGGAGTGAACTGCGACATTGAAAAGTTCGATGAAGCAGTCAGCAACGGGGCACAGGCCGTGCTCTGCAGTGCCCTGCTTACCACCACCATGCCCTACATGAAAAACGTAGTGGACCATTTCAGGGCAAATCCCGGAGTCAAGGTCCTGATTGGGGGAGCCCCGGTCACCCGGAGTTATGCCGACGAAATCGGCGCGGACGGTTTCGGAAGGGATGCCAATGAGGCTGTGGCCGTGGTGGAACAGGTATTCAACTGCTAGACATTTCTCATCGGTTTTCGCCGCCGCAGTAGCAAGCTGGTGAGAAATGCGGGCTTAGATGTCTAGAGCTGTTCAGGGTCCCATCCTCCGCCCAGTGCTTTATAGAGCCGGATCAGGTCCTGGGTGATGGTACCCTTGCTGCTGACCTGGGTCTCTTCAAAGGAGAGCAGTGATCTCTGGGCATCCAGAACATTGATAAAGGTTACCAGTCCTATCCGGTACTGTTCATCAGCGATGCTCAGGGCCGAACGCGCCTCGGCGGCTCCCTTCTCCAGGATCATGTATCGTTTCTGTTCCTCGCCATAGGATATGATGGCGTCCCTTACTTCCTTTATCGCGTCCTGAACAGCGGACTCATATTCAATCATGTACCTTTCCTGGATGGCATTCTGTACTTCGATCTGGTCCCTGATCCTGTCACGGTTGAAAATCGGCACACTGATGAAAGGAATGATGCTCAGGCCCGGGCTGTCGTCGGAAAAAAAGGAATTCAATGATCCCGCAGTCATGCCCAATGACCCGCTCAAGCGAAAGGTGGGGTATAAATCCGCAGTTGCGGCCCCGATCCGGGCGGTCTGGGCGGCCAGTTCCCGCTCCGCAAGCCTGATATCCGGCCTGCGGCGCAGGATATCCGCGGGGATGCCGATAGCTATCTCCACACCCGGGACTGGAATGGGCCCCGGATCCTCAACTTCCCGGTGCAGTGAGCCGGGCATCTCTCCGATCAGGATGGCAAGGGTGTTCAGGGCTGCTTCGATGTTGATCCTGTAGCCGGGGAGCCTTGACCTGGTGCTCTCGATATTATACCTGGACTGCTGAACCTGCAGGTTGCTGATGAGTCCCGCTTCGGCCTGGTCTTCCAGCACGGCCAGGACTCTTTCCTGCAGCCCGAGGTTCCGGTTGACTATCTCCAGCTGCTGCTGGAAGGTCCGGAGGCTTACATAGCTGCTGGCCACTTCAGATACCAGGCTTACCAGCACGCTGCGCAGGCCCTCCTCGTCCGCCTGGAGATCGGCCACGGCAGCCTCAATGTTCCGGTATTTTCTGCCGAACAGGTCCGCCTCCCAGGCAGCGTCAAATCCGATGTCGTAATAATCACTCCCGGAAGTAAACAGGAAGGGATCCTCATCTTCCCGGGTCGGGGTTCCGGATTGTGTCCGTCGATACTGGGCTGAACCGGAAAGGGAGGGGTCCCGCTGTTTTGCGGTGATTCCCAGGTTGGCCCGGGCCTGTCGAATCCTGGTCAACGCAACCTTCAGGTCCTTGTTGTTGGCCAGCGATCTCTCGACCAGGCTGTTAAGGACCGGATCGTCCAGGGTTTTCCACCATTCGGCCAGGGCTTCAGAATCGTTTCCGCCGTCTGCCGGCCCTGCAGATGGCCACTGGCCGGGAACATCGATTTTCGGACGGGTATAGTCAGGGCCTACTACCCTGCACCCCCCGATAAGAAAGGGGAGAATGGACAGGAGAACAATATATCTTTTCTTAAGGAGATCTCTCATTTTTGACTTTTTTCCCTGCTTAATCAATTTCTTCCAGCAATCCTTCATCTTCATCAAGGCCCCCGACCTGATTTCTCATGTGCAGAAAAGCTTTGGCCTTCTCCCTGACAGTCTGGAACATGGCCCAAAGTGAAGGAGTCAGGACAACCCCGAAAATAACAGCGGCCAGCATCCCGCCGAACACGGTTGTACCTATATGCCTTCTCCCCACGGCCCCGGCTCCAGTGGCCAGGACCATCGGAAGTACTCCCAGAATGAAGGAAAACCCTGTCATGAGCACGGCCCGGTACCTTATCCTCGCAGCTTTGGCAGCTGATTCCAGGATGGAGTGCGAATGCTCTCTCTCAGTCTTGGCAAACTCAACGATCAGAATGGCATTTTTGCTGGCCAGCCCCACGAGGAGTACCAAGCCAAGCTGGGCATAGATGCTCAGTGGTATGCCGGTATACTTGAGTGCCAGCATGGCTCCCAGGGCAGCTACGGCAATGGAAAGCATAACCGGAATCGGGATGGTCCAGCTCTCGTACTGGGCAACCAGGAAGAGAAATCCGAACACCAGGGCCATGACCACGAGAATCGCCACCTGCCCTTCGTTCTCCCTTTCCTGGTAGCTCAGGCCCGACCACTCATACAGGAAGCCTTCCGGTACGGCTTCCTGCATTACCCGGTCCATGGCACCCATGCCTTCACTGGAACTGAAGGCCGGGGAAACCTCCGTGTTAACCCTCACGGAAGGGTACATGTTGTACCGCTCTATGGACTGCGGGGCCAGAATGGTAGTTACATCGATCAGGGTCGTCAAAGGTACCATGTTTCCCTTGTTTCCCTGGACATAAATATCGGTTATGTCCTCCAGCTGGCTCCGATATGGGGAGTCAGCCTGAACCTTGACCTGGTAGACACGGCTGTTCAGGTTGAAGTCATTGACGTAGCGGGATCCCATGATCGACTGGAGGGTTGAAAAAACCCTGCCCACCGGCACATCCATCATCTGGGCCTTGGTCCGGTTGACGTTGAGGAAGAGTTGGGGAGTATTGGCCCTGTAGGTACTGAAGACCCCGCTCAGGGCAGTTTCCTGATTGGCGGCCGCGACAAAAAGATTCAGGGCTTCAGAGAGCTCCTGGGGGGATTGCCCCTGGGCCGCCTGCAGTCGGAAATCCAAACCACCGGTGGTACCGAGACCTCGAATGGCGGGTCTGTTAAAAGGCCGAATCTGGGCACCTGGGATAGTCATGGCTACCTTATTAAGATTACTGATTATTACCTCAAACTGGGTTTCCGGTGATTTGCGGTCGTTCCAGTGATCAAGCTGGACAAAAGCCATTCCTGTGTTGTCTCCGCCACCCCCAAGCATGCTGAATCCCACAACGGTCATGATCCGTTCAATACCTGCTATCGGGTGGGCTTTCTCATAAAATTCATTCATAACCTCCAGGGTCCTGGACTGAGTTGCATTTTCCGGCAGCTGCACATCGACAAAAATGGTCCCCTGATCTTCAGAAGGAAGAAAGGTGGTGGGATGACCGGAAAAGAGAAACCAGGCCGCCGAGGCCACAATCAGCAGAAGTCCTACCGCTACAGGAATGTGCCTGGTCAGCCAGATGGCGCTGAACACATAAATATTTCTCAGTCTGTTCAGGCTCCAGTTAAACCAGCCAAAGAAAGAAAACCGCTTTTTCCGATGAGGCCTCAATAGAATAGAACAGAGAGCCGGGCTCAGGGTCAGGGCAACAAATGTGGAAATAGTTACGGCTGTAGAGAGGGTTATGGCAAACTGCTGATAGATTCTCCCGACGATTCCAGGGATGAACCCGATTGGGATAAAGATGGCAAGAAGCACCAGTGTCGTTGCAATTACCGCGCTGAACACCTGTTTCATGGCCTTCACGGTGGCCTCTTTAGGGGCCAAATGCTCAGTCTCGATAATCCGCTGAACATTCTCCACCACAACAATAGCGTCATCAACCACCACCCCTATCGCCAGGACCAGTGCAAAAAGCGTCAGCGTATTTATACTGAGACCAAGAGCCAGCAATACCCCAAAAGATCCTATTAACGATACCGGGATAGCACAGGCAGGTATCAGGGTAGCCCTCCAGTCCTGGAGAAAGATGAATGTAACCAGAACCACCAGCGAGAAGGTCAACAACAGGGTGAAAATTATTTCAGAAAGCGCTGTCCTGATAAAGGAAGTAGGGTCATAGGCGGACTGGTATTCGAAATCATCAGGAAAATACTGGGCAAGCCTCTCCAGCTCCTCATTCGCCTTTCTAATGGTTTCCAGGGCGTTGGCTTCAGGTAGCTGGGTCAGCCTCATCCCCACGGCCGGAATCCCGTTGAACGAAGCTCCGGCACTGTAGCTTTGGGCGCCCAGCTCTATCCTGGCAACATCCTTGAGGTAGATTATTCCCCCTTCGTCGTTGGAACCGAGAATAATGTTCTCGAATTCCTCCACCTCCTGCATGCGGCCGGTGGCCCTGATGCTGAACTGCAGGTGCTGGGAATCATCAGAGGGGGTAGCGCCTATTGAACCAGCCGCGGCCTGGATATTCTGGTTGAGGATCGCCGACGAGACATCGTTGGCATCAATGCCGTAGGCAGTCAGCCTGGCAGGGTCGAGCCAGACCCTCATGCTGAACTTGCTCGGGCCCATTATTCCTACGTCACTTATTCCCTCCACCCTGGCAATGACATCCTTAACCTTGTCATCAAGATAGGTCCCTATAAAGAGCTGATCGTGAGTACGATTTGGGGAATAGAAGGTGAACATTCCCAGCATATCACCGGCCTGGGCGGAAATGTTGACCGCCTGCTGCCTTACTTCAGCCGGGAGCTTGTTATTCGCCCTCTGCACCCGGTTCTGCACCTTGACCATGGCAAGGTCTTTGTCTGTGCCGACATCAAACGTGATTGAGAGGGAATACCCCCCGTCACTCGAACTGGAGGACATGTAGATCATGCCCTCCACCCCGTTGACGACTTCTTCGATCGGGGCAGCCACTGCATCGGAAACCACCTGGGCACTGGCACCCGGATAAGCGGCACTCACCCTGACCGTTGGGGGTATAACATCCGGGTATTGAAGAATCGGGATATTAAAGATCGCAACTATTCCGGCGAGAAGAATGACCAGGGATATTACCATTGCCAGGCGTGGACGCCTGATGAAATGTTCAGAAAACATTATTACTCACCCCCAGCCGTTCGGCTTGTGACGGTGCCGCTTCCGGAAACCTTGACTTTCTGGCCGGGACTCACCTTCTGGATACCCTGAACAATCACGGTCTCGCCAGCCCGGATACCATCCTCAACTATCCAGTCAGTCCCAAGGACCGCCCTCTTCTTGATAAACCTCATTTCAACCAAGCTGTCCTCACCGACCAGATAAACAAAACTTCCCTCCCTGCCTTCACTGACAGCTGCCTGAGGAACCAGGGGAAGCACCTCCTCCTTGACGGCTGACATAACGACTGTTACATATCCTCCTGGTATCAGGAGACCTGAAGGATTGGAGTATCTGGAACGAAGAGAAATAGTGCCGGTGGAAGGGTCTATACGGGTGTCGGCAAAATCCCATTTCCCCTTCCCTGAATAGAGGTTCCCATTGGGGAGCCGAAGTTCCGGGCTGAATTCATTTTCAGGGGATGCGCCGGTCCTCTCCATCAGGTTCAGGTACTCCACTTCACTCATGGAAGAGACTACCCGGATTGGATCAAACTGGACAATCGTGGCTATGGTTCCGGAATTGGGTCCCACATAGTCCCCGACGGAATAGTGCTTCCTGGTTATCCGGCCCGACATCGGAGCCCTGACCGTAGTGTAGCTCAGGTCAATCTCAGCGAGGTCCAGGCCGGCCCTTGCCGACACCAGCTGGGCCTGGTAGAAATCAACATCCCGCTCGG
>CAZOGT010000188.1:0-6412 GCA_964579015.1 uncultured Acidobacteriota bacterium
TCGGGAATCATTTCGGCCGGTGCCGCCTCACCGGAATCAACAGCCTGGTCCGAAGGAGTATAGGTCTCCGCAGAAGTCTCTTCCGGCTTACTTACTTCCGGCTGAGTCGATGCGGACTGGGATGCAGGGGCCTGAACGACTGGTTCACTTGCCGGAGGGGGAGGAGGTGTTTGCGCCCTGGGCGGATTAGGGGCAGGTGCGGGAGGCCTCGAAGGGGGGTCAGGGGCAACGGCCTGTTCAACTTCTGCTTCTGCCGGCTGTTCAGCAGCGGGCGCCGGCCTGGTTGACTCGATGGCCCTTTCCTCGGAGATCATCTGGTTGAGGGTCCTTCCAGCAGGGAGGTCGTTTTCAGCGAGATCAGGATAGGAACGCTGGAGGTACTGATCAAGGAGGCGGGCCTCTTCAACAGTCAGTTCAGAATTGGCCTTACTTACGATTTCAGCCTTGTTCTCAGAGGTAATGGTTTCATCCCTGAACGTCTCCTGGGTCGTGCCGCAGGAGGTTGAAAAAACAAGGACCATAGTCAGTGCAATAAATGCGAATATAGGGATTGCCTTTTTGGGATACATTGGATTCAGCTCCGAAAGATTAATTTTTAATCTATTCATGGTTTTAAGTATATTTATCAGTCACTTCTTCCACCCAGGAGTCCCGCCCTGAGCAGGAAATAAAGAAGGGTCATCAACGTACTTACGGCTGCGGCAACATAAGTCATGGCTGCGGCGTTAAGGACCTTGTCAACTCCCTTCTTTTCATTCTGGTTTATTATTCCCTGGTTGACCAGGATCGCCTTGGCACGGCTGGAAGCATTGAACTCTACGGGAAGGGTCACCACCTGAAAAAGGAATACCATGGAAAAGAGTGCGGCCCCCAGGAGAACAAGTCCCTGGGACGCGATAATCAGGCCCAGGAACATCATGATGTAGCCGACGCTTGAGCCGATATTGGCCGTGGGCACCAAAAAAGAGCGGACCCAAAGGGGAGCATACCCCCTGGAATGTTGAATGGCATGCCCAACTTCATGGGCTGCTACCCCTACAGCTGATATGGATCTTGATCCGTAGACCTCCTCTGAGAGGGCCAGGGTTTTGGTGATCGGGTTGTAGTGGTCAGACAGCATTCCGCGGGTTGAAACGATTTTTACGTCGCTGATTCCTTCTCTGCGCAGGATTTCAGCAGCAGCTTCCGCCCCTGTTAACCCCCGGGCTGTTCCAACCCTTGAAAACTTTTTAAAATTGGACTTGACCCTCATGCTCGCCCATAAGGAGAGCAGCAAAGCTGGAGCCAGGAATAGAAAATAGACTGGATCGAATATCATGATTTTATTTTAACTCCATAATATCAATACATGGATATGATTTTTTTTGTTTCAAATATGTTCATCCGCATAAAAACGATTCTTTCGAAAACCCTTTGCTTATTATATAGGTATATAAGTCTTCGGCCCCTGGAAAGCAAGGAGAATCGATCAGCGCTTTCGACAGCCTGTCCTGAATCCCGGATATCAGATCCTGTATCAGGCCCGCCTGAAGGGCCGCGGCCATTTTTGCATTAGGGCAGTCGGAAGCCTTATCATCTTTTACTGGAAGGAGAGTTCAAATCAGAGGAAACATAAGCGGTTACACGGAGGGGCTTAAGCCTGCCCAGGTAAAGGCATTGGAGAGGACTTTCCGGCGCAAGGTCAGCCCTCGGGAGGTCGTATCCCAGGAACTTGCCAATCACCTGGCCGGAATATCTATGGAGATCGGGCGCCAGGTCGGCGTCATTATTTCCCGGGACGGACAGGTGCGGAACGTAATTGTCGGAGATGCCGACAAGGTGGAAATTCCCGAGATCGGCAGGCTCCGTTCACGGCCCGGGCGGCTGCGGGGGCTCCGCCTGGTACACACTCACTTGAAAGGGGAGCCGATCAGCAGCGATGACCTGAATGACCTGGCCCTGCTCCGCCTGGATGCTGTTGCCGTACTGCATGCCACCGAGGATGGCAGCGCCGGCAGGATTGAAGCGGCGCAGGTGGTCCCCCCTTCTCCTGACAGGGACTCAGGGGAACCATTTCGGTTTTTTCAGGCCCCGAATCCGGCTTCACTTGACCTGGATTTCGAAACCGAAACAGCCGCATTGGAAAATGAGTTTTCCGACATTCTCAAGGCTTCCCTTGCGGAAACCGGACATGAAAGAGCCCTGGTCATCGGTGTTAGCCCGGACGACTTCCAGTTTTCCGAAACCCTGGAACTGGCCCGCTCAGCCGGGGCGCTGATTGCCGGGACCATTCGTCAGAAACGGAAACAGCTTCATCCCAAGACTGTTGTCGGGAGCGGCAAGATCAGTGAGATAGTGCTGGAGGGTATGCGCAGGCAGGCTGAACTGGCGATATTCGACACGGACCTCAAGCCTGCCCAGGCCCGGACCTTCGAGGATTCCACCGGGATGAAGACTGTTGACCGCACCCAGTTGATCCTTGACATCTTTGCCCAGAGGGCGGCCAGCCGGGACGGAAAAATCATGGTGGAACTGGCCCAGCTGAAATATTCCCTGCCGCGGCTGGCGGAAAAGGAGTCAAGGCTCTCCCGCCATACAGGGGGAATCGGGACCAGGGGGCCGGGTGAAACCACCATGGAAATCGGGCGCCGCCGGGTATTCGACCGGATACGCAAGCTTGAACAGCAGGTAGCGGGCATTTCACGGCAGAGGTCACTCCGCAGGGTGAACCGCCGCCGCCATTCCGTCCCGGTCGTGGCCCTGGTCGGCTATACCAATGCCGGAAAGACAAGCCTGCTTAATGTTATTACCAATAGTGAAATCAGGACTGAAGACGAGCTTTTTGTCACCCTGGATCCTACAACCAGGAGGGTCCGATTTCCCGGAGACCGCGACGTACTACTGACCGATACGGTAGGGTTCATTCGGGATCTGCCTCCGGATCTGGTTACCGCATTCAAGGCGACTCTTGAAGAAGCGGGGGACGCAGACCTGCTGCTTCATGTTGCTGACATCGGGGACCCCCTGCTCGGAATGAAGATCGATTCCGTTAATCGCATTCTTTCTGACCTGGATATGGGGGAAGTAGCGAGGAGGCTGGTCCTTAACAAATGTGACCTCCTGGATGCCGGGGAGGCAGCTAATCTCGCGAAAATGTACAATGGGATACCTGTCAGCGCCATAGACAAAAGCGGACTGTCCGTACTCATGGATCAAATCGGAGAGGTTTTGGGAAAGCCCCCAATCGGAGAAATGGGAGAAACCTGAATGAAACCGCTGGTGCCCGGAACAGCTGGCTGTCAATGGCCCCGAGATTAGGCCGGGATCGCGTATCGGCAACGTAACATGAATTTCAGACTCGACAATGTAAGCAAGGATTTTTCAGGAAAGCCCCTTTTCCGGGAGGTTTCCGCCGCATGCAATCCGCTCGACCGGATTGGGCTGGTGGGGCGCAATGGATCAGGTAAAACCACATTGCTCGATATTATCGACGGGACCCTCCTCCCTGATACCGGTGAGGTCCATAAAATTTCCAGGCTGACCTTCTCCAGGGTCAGCCAGCTCTACAGTTTTGACGACAACAGGAGCGTACTTGATGAGGCCCTTGCGTCTTTCGAGTCGCTGCATGCCATGAACCGGAGGCTGCGAAAACTTGAATCGAAAATGGCTGATCCCGACTCTCCTGAACATGGAGAGGTGACCAGGGAATATGAGACCCTGTCCCACAGGTTTGAGTTTTTCGGAGGGTATGATTACAAGTCCCGGACGGAAAAAATGCTCCTGGGGCTTGGTTTTACCAGTGAAAATACGGGAATCCCCACCAGGCACCTGAGCGGGGGGCAGCGGAACCGCCTGGCCCTGGTTAAAGCCCTCCTGGAGCCGGCTGACGTGCTGCTGCTGGATGAGCCGACCAATCACCTTGACCTGAAGGGTATTTTCTGGCTTTCCCGTTTTCTTGCCGATTCCCGCAGGAGCTTTCTGCTGATTTCCCACGACCGGAATTTCCTGGACACTGTCACCAATAAGACATGGGAGCTCGGGGCGGGGAGGCTGCATGAATATTCCGCTCCCTACTCCCGCTCCAGGGAAATCAGGAGGCTGAGGCTGCAGCAGCAGGAAAAGGAGTACCGGCGCCAGCAGGAATGGAAGTCCCGCACCGAGGAGTACATCAGGCGGAACATGGCCGGACAGAAAACCAAACAGGCGCAGTCCCGGCTGAAAAGGCAAAAGAAGGCTGAGTGGATCGATTTTGAAAAAGGTGATGAACGAAGACCGGCCATGAATATACCACCGGCTCCCCGGGGAGGCTCCCTGAGCTTCAGCCTCAGGGACGCGGTTATCGGATTTCCGGGGGTTGAGCTGGTTAAAGGCGTAAACCTCAATGTCTACAGGGGAGAGCGGCTCGGCTTTCTCGGCGGGAACGGGAGCGGAAAGTCCACTCTGCTGAGGACTCTCTCCGGTGAATTGCCCCTGCTTTCCGGAAGCCTGGACTGGGGCAGCAACAATATCCTCTCCTATTTCGCCCAGGAAGCTGAATTCGATTCCCCGGACATGACGGTCATGGACTGGATTGGATCCCTGAATCCCTCCTGGGACCTCTATGATATCCGCTCGTTTGCCGCGCTTTTCCACTTCCGCCAGGAGGAAACAGAAAAGAGAATCAGTTTCCTCAGCGGGGGGGAGCAGAGCCGGCTCAGGTTCGCCCGGCTTTTCTCAGGCCCGGCTAACGTGATGCTGCTCGATGAGCCGACCAATCATCTCGATATTGAAAGCAGGGAAGCCCTTGAACAGTCCCTCAGGGATTACAGCGGCACCCTTTTGGCTGTCTCCCACGACATCTACTTTATGAAGCAGGTTGCGGAGCGGTTTTTCATGATCAGGGAAGGACGGCTGGAGGAGATATCAGACCTCGACAGCCTCGCCGAACTGCTGAATGAAACAGGGTCCCGGGAATCCGAAAGCGGAAAGAATTCCGAATGGAAAGCCAGGCAGGGGCTTTCCAAGAACCAGGTCGCCAGGCTGGAGGAGAAAATAAGGGATACTGAAGAGAGTATTGAAAAACTGGAGGCTGAAAAAATGGAAATCGGAACCAGGCTCCAGCAGGGGATTGATGACCACCGGGAACTGGCCGGAATCAGCATCCGGTTTGACGAGATTGAAGCTGAGACCGAAGCTTTGCTGGAGGAATGGGAAGAAGCCCACCGGAAGCTGGAGGGATAGCCGCGGGGAGGGCCGGGCACCGGCCCGCAGAAGTTAATCAGGGGAATAATGGAATGGTAGAGAAGCTGATTTTAGCCAGCCCCCGGGGTTTCTGTGCCGGGGTTGTCAGGGCGGTGAATATTGTGGAACTGGCAGTCGAAAAGTGGGGAAGCCCGATCTACGTGCGGGGTGAGATTGTGCATAATCCCCACGTGGTCAGGTCATTGCAGAAAAAGGGCGTGACCTTTGTGAATGAACTGGCCGATGTGCCGGAAGGTTCGATCGTCGTATTCAGCGCTCACGGAGTTTCCCCGGAAGTCCGGAAGGAAGCAAAAAATAGAAGCCTGCAGGTTCTTGATGCAACCTGTCCCCTGGTCACCAAGGTCCATCGTGAAGCCAAAAAGTACGCGGGTAAGGGCTACTCAGTCATCCTGATCGGACACCGGGGGCATGAAGAAGTCATCGGCACCATGGGAGAGGCCCCTGAACATATTGAGCTGATCAGCAGCAGGGATGATATCGTCAGCCTGGAAGTGGAGAATCCCGAAAAAGTAGCCTACCTGACCCAGACAACCCTCAGTGTTTCTGATACCCGGGAGATTATCGGTGAACTCAGGGAGCGCTTTCCAGCGCTGGAAGGCCCTTCCGCCGAGGATATCTGCTACGCCACCCAGAACCGGCAGGAAGCAGTCAGGGCCCTGGTCGAACAGGTTGGCCTGATTCTGGTCGTGGGGGCTGAAAACAGCAGTAATTCTTTGCGGCTGGTTGAAGAAGCGCGCAGGCACGGAATCCCCGCCTGGCTGATCGGAGACGCAGGAAGTATCAGGCCTGAATGGCTGGAGGGCGTCTCGTCCGTGGGACTGACTTCTGGAGCTTCGGCGCCGGAGAGCCTGGTGGAGGAGGTGGTCTCCTGGTTCCTGGATCGGGGTGCGGCCGTGGAGGAACTCGTTACCTGCGAAGAAAAGGTGCGTTTTCTGCTGCCCTCCGAACTGCAGTGAGCCGAATCCAGCCGGCAGCCAGGGCCGCCGGCGCCAGGGTCGTCGTGACCTGGAGCCCCGGGTATCAGTCCCATTAAACCGCTTGAGATTGAAGAACAGGAAATCCTGAATTCATTTCTACTCCGCGATCATGGTGTTGGTAATGGTGATATCCCCTCTCAGGGGTCCCATTCCCTCGTCCCAGGCGTAATCGGCGCTCCAGTATCCGGTCATTTCCCTGAAGCCGGTGAAAAACT
>CAZOGT010000189.1:0-6378 GCA_964579015.1 uncultured Acidobacteriota bacterium
TTCAGGAGGGCCAACGGTTTCGGGGCGGTAATCGGGACCCTGGTCAGCGCCGCCGCGGTTTTCCTGGCGAGGGACCTGGTGCATTTTTATGCCTACGCCTTTATCGGGATTTTCACCACGGTGAGTGCCGGACTCTTCTTCAGCCTGTTTACGGGGAGACAGGACCGCGGTAAACTGGTGGGGCTTACGGTCCGGGACTGACAGGCTGGATACCTGTCAGGGCGAATGCTTTGATATTTGGATAACTCACCCCGCCGCACACCGGGCGGGTGTCAGGAAAGCGGGAGCGGGTAATGACACAATTCAGGCTTGATTTACAGGGGCTTGTTGCCGCGGCCTACGCGCCGCTTTACGCCGACGGCACCATCAATCCCGGGGCTGTGGAGAAGTATGCTTCGCATCTCGAAGCATGGGACTGCACGGGTGTCTTTGTCAACGGGACTACCGGGGAGAGCCTTTCACTGACTGTGGAAGAGAGGAAAACCCTGGCCGCGCAATGGTGCAGGCTGGCCAGGGAAAGCATCCTGGCGGTCATTGTGCACGTGGGGCACAACTCTCTTTCAGCCGCTGCCGAGCTGGCCTGCCACGCGGAGGAAGCAGGGGCCGCTGCCATCGGGATGATGCCCCCCTGCTACCTGAAGCCCTCGGGGGTTGGAGACCTGGTCGCCTGCTGCAAAAAGGTGGCGGAAAAGGCCCCGGGCATCCCTTTTTACTATTACCACATACCTGATCTGACCGGGGTCAACCTGTCAATGACGGAGTTCATGGAGAGAGCCTCACGTGAAATCCCATCGTTCGCCGGCCTGAAATACACCCATTCAGACCTGGCTGAATTCATGCAGTGCCTTGATTTCAAAGAGCGTTCATATGAGATTTTCTTTGGGCGGGATGAAATACTGCTGGCCGCACTGGCCCTTGGGGCCAGGAGCGCGGTGGGCAGCACCTATAACTTTGCCGCTCCGGTATACCGGAGAATAATGGCTTCTTTTGCCGCCGGTGACCTGCAGTCAGCCAGGGAAGAGCAGCTGTTTATTGCGGGCCTGGTGGACCTCCTCAAGGGTTACGGGTTCCTGCCTGCCTCCAAGGCCCTGATGTCAATGATCGGGCTGGAACTGGGCCCGGTCAGGCTTCCGCTTCGGGAGCTGACTGATCAGCAGAAAGGCAAACTGAAAGATGACCTGGCGGCCCTTGGCTTTTTTGAAAGGATCGGGTAAAACATGTACCTCCGGCATGATTCTCCGGGCAGGGGGACCAACAGAAGCCAAGATCGGCAAAAAATATCATGGACAAAAAGCAACTCGTTCCCTTCCTTAAAAAAATAGAATTGTTCAGGGGCCTGACCGATGAAGAGTTCCAGCTCCTCACTGATTGCGTCAAGCAGAAAAACATCCGGCCGAAGGGCCTTCTTTTTCATGAAAACGGCCCCAGGGAGAGCATCTACGTAATTTTCAAAGGGGAGGTGGAGCTGTTTAAAACCAGTCCATACGGGGCCGAGCTCAAGCTGGCCCACTTCAGCAGCGGGGACTTCCTGGGCGAGGGTCCCTGGGCTGATGATTCCCCTCATTCCACCTCGGCAAGGGCTTTGACGAAAACGACGGTATTGGGCCTGGACAACGAACTGTTCGCCAGAAACGCTTCCGCCACCATGAAGATCTTTTCCAATATCGCCAGGGTCATCTCCAGGAGGATGCGCCATGCCAACACCCGGATGATCAATTCAGCCGCCCAGTATGAATCAGGGCGAACACGCCGTGAACACGACCTGCTTGGGGATCGTAATGTTCCGTTCGAGTACTACTACGGAATTCAGACTTTAAGGGCGATGGAGAATTTCAATATCAGCGGGGTGCGGCTGAACTTCTTTCCGTCCATCATCAATGCCCTGGCCATGGTCAAGGAGGCTGCTGCAGAAAGTAATTTTGACCTGGGACTGCTCGAGGCTGGGGTCCGTGATGCCATAGTTGCCGCCTGCCTTGAAATCAGGAGCGGAAAGTATCACAACCATTTCGTGGTCGACATGATCCAGGGGGGCGCAGGTACGTCTACCAACATGAACGCCAATGAAGTGATCGCCAACCGGGCCCTCGAGATCCTGGGATATGAGAAAGGCCGGTACGAATTCTGCCATCCCAATAATCATGTCAACCTGTCGCAGTCAACCAATGACGCTTATCCGACGGCGGTCAAGATGGCACTGATTGACTCGAACGAAAAGCTGGTGGAAGTGCTGCAGAGCCTGGCCGGATCCTTCCGGGCCAAAGCTGAAGAATTCTCCCAGGTAATCAAGATGGGGCGGACCCAGCTGCAGGACGCTGTCCCGATGACCCTGGGCCAGGAATTTGAGTCCTATGCCGTGACTCTTTCCGAAGAAATTGAACGCCTGAACCAGAATGCCAGGCTTTTTCTGGAGATCAACATGGGGGCGACTGCTATCGGAACCGGAATCAATTCCGAACCGGGTTATGCGGACAAGGTGGCGGCCCATCTCCGCAGGATTTCAGGCCTCGACGTGGTCCTCGCTTCCAACCTGGTGGAGGCCACCCAGGATACCGGGGCTTTTGTGATGTATTCCTCGGCGGTGAAAAGGCTGGCGGTGAAGCTTTCCAAGATATGCAATGACCTGCGCCTGCTCTCCTCCGGGCCGCGTACCGGAATTAACGAGATCAATCTCCCCCCAATGCAACCAGGATCCTCAATTATGCCCGGAAAGGTCAATCCGGTCATTCCGGAAGTAGTAAACCAGATAGCCTTCAAGGTTATCGGCAATGACTTAACCGTTACCCTGGCGGCCGAAGGAGGGCAGCTGGAACTGAACGTCTTTGAGCCGATAATCGTAGAGAGCCTTTTTGAATCCATTGAGATCCTGAAAAACGGGATGAACACCCTCAGGTACCGGTGCATCGACGGAATCACGGCCAACGCGGAGCGTTGCCGGGAGCTGGTTCATAACAGTATCGGCCTGGTCACAGCCTTGAATCCCGTTATCGGTTACGAGAAGGCGACCCAGGTGGCCAGGGAAGCCCTGCAAAGCGGCCGCAGCGTCTACAACATCGTGATCGAACACCGGCTCCTGACAAAGGAGCAGCTGGAAAAAATCCTGGCCCCTGAAAATATGATCAGGCCCGGCAAGATCTCCTGGTGATCATTTCCCGTTTCCCCTAACAGGGTTGACTATCCTGTGCCCTGATAAAAGCCGCCCCGGCAAACTGCTGGCGAGAGACGGACGGCACCCCTAAAAGAAGGGCTTCAACAGCCTTCCGGAGGTTTTCATCACGGAAAAAAGAAACTTTCGTCAGGACACGGCTCCATATGTATGTTCTACTTGTAATGCGAAGCCGCGTTTTGGCCCTGGTCTCAGTGCGCGGCATTTCGCCCATGAAGGGTTGATCCGAATGGTGATTTTCAATTAAAAACAAGTTTTTGAAAAGAGGAACGTATGAATAAGAAACTGGACCGCAGGACTTTTATCGGGGTATCCGGCGCCGGCATCGCCGGAGCTGTTGCCGCGTCGGCAGGACGCACATCCCTGGGCCAGCAGGCCCCCCTGACCAGGCCGATCCGGCTTGGGTTCGTGGGCATAGGGGGCCGGGGGTCGTATCACCTTGATATCGCCCTCGGAATTGAAGGTGTTGAGGTGCCTGCTGTCTGTGATGTCAGGCCCGAAGCTCTCTATAACGCCAAGCGCTGGGTCGAGGCAGCGGGACAGCCTACACCCAGGCTCTATGGCAAGACTGATACCGATTTCGAGCGTCTTTGCGGCGAAGAGGACCTGGACGCGATTATCTGCAGTACTTCCTGGAAATGGCATCATCCTGTCGGAATGGCCGCCAATTTGAATGACATCAACTGCGTCAATGAAGTCCCTCTCATGCAGACCATAGATGAGGCATGGGAACTTGTGGAAACCTTCGAAAAGACCGGATACTGGACCACTCTCGGCTTCAAGTCACCAAATTCCGCCTTGACCAACATGATTCACCATGGGCTCCTGGGGGACATTGTCCATTGCGAAGGCGGATATGTGCACGACCTGCGCAATGTTAAATTCAACCCGGACGAGGAGCCATGGCGCCTTCAGCATTCGATAGACCGGAACGGAAACCTCTATCCCGACCATCCTTCATGCCGGATGATCCCGGTGATGGATGTCAACCACGGAGACAGATTCGACTACCTGGTCTCGATGAGTTCCAGCGCGGTCATGCTCAATCGGTACGCCGATATGATGTACGGTGAAAAGCATCCCTACGCGACGGCCGAGATGAAACAGGGGGACTGCAACATAACCCTGCTGCGTACCGTCAACGGCAAGCTCTACACCCTGAATTTCGATACCAACACTCCTCATCCCCGGGGGATTACCAGGATCCAGGGCACCAAGGGCGTCATAATGTCCGGAAGCGGGATCGGCAGCAAAATCTACCTGGACGGGGTAAGCCCGGAAAGCCACCAGTGGGAAGACGCGGCCAAGTACCTCGAGGAGTATGAGCATCCCCTCAACAAGGAATACGAGCCGACTCCCAGGCGGGAGATCCGCGGCCACGGCGGCGGGCAGAGAGGAACTCCGTATTCATGGCACCGCCTGATCCTGGCCCTCCGTGAAGGCAGGGTGTCGGATTTTGACGTCTACGATTCCGCCACTTCGAGCGCCATCTCCCCCCTGACCGAAGAGTCTGTCGCCGGAAAGAGCAAAGCGGTCGATTTTCCTGATTTCACCAGGGGCAAATGGAAGGAACGGCTGCCGGTTGAGGTGGCCTTTAACCAGTCCAGAAAAGGATGACCTGTAACCTCCGGCTTGAGTGGTGAAACAGAAATAATTAAACAGGAGAAGACAAGATGTCTGAATTTATAAATACCAATCCGGCGGCAGCCTGGGCAGGACCCGCCTCCCAGGCAGGCAGCGACAGGCCGGTTCGACTCGGCTTCGTCGGGATCGGAGGACGCGGGTCCTACCACCTCGACTGCGCGCTTGGCTTCGAGGGGGTGGAGGTTCCGGCCCTCTGCGAAATCCAGGACGACCGCCTGCAGCGGGCCAGGTCCTGGGTGGAGGAGTCCGGGCGCCCGGCACCCCGCCTTTACGGCAGGGGGGAGACCGATTTCGAACGCCTCTGCGCCGAAGAGGACCTGGACGCGGTGATCTGCTGCACCTCATGGAAATGGCACGCGCCCGTCTGCCTGGCAGCAAACCGCAGCGACAAGCACGCGGTCTGCGAGGTCCCGATTGTCCTGACCATTGACGAGGCCTGGGAACTGGTCGAGACCTGCGAAAAGACCGGCAAGTGGTCTACACTGGCCCTGGAACAGGTCCTCCTGGAATCCACGGGCGGAATGTACCTGAACCTTTTGAACCTTATCCGGTCGGGCCTGATGGGTGACATCCTCCATGCCTCCGGCGGATACATCCATGATCTGCGCCGGGTCAAGTTTCCTGGCGGGAGCGAACCATGGCGCCTCGAACACGCCATCAAGCGCAACGGAAACCTCTATCCTGACCACCCGATGAACCGGATCATTCCCCACATGGATATCAACCATGGTGACCGATTTGTGTCCCTGGTATCGATGAGTTCCGGCGCCCGCGCCCTCAATGAATACGCGGCCGCGACCCTGGGAAGCGACCACGAGCTTGCCACCGCCGAAATGGCCCAGGGTGATTACAACGCCACCCTGATCCAGTCGGAAAACGGCAAAATTGCGACCCTCAATTTTGATACCAACACCCCCCATCCCCGCGGCTTGTACCGGCTCCAGGGGACCGGCGGAGTCTTTCTCGACGGGAGGGCTGTCGGTGACCCCATGATCTACCTGGATGGAATAAGCCCGGAGAGCCACCGGTGGGAACCTGCCGGCCCCTACCTGGAAGAGCATATCCATGCCGTGATCAAGGGCTATGATCCACCCGAAAGAAAAACAATGCGGGGTCACGGGGGAGGCTCCCGGAAAACTCCTCTGACCTGGCATTTGCTGGTCAGGGACCTGCGGGAGGGGAACACCCCCTACTTTGACGTCTATGATTCAGTTACATCGAGCGCCGTATCACCGCTGTCTGAAATGTCAGTGGCCAATCGGAGCAAGATGGTAGAGTTCCCCGACTTTACTCGGGGGAAGTGGAAGGCCCGCCAGCCATTTGACGTGAGCTGACAGGGCCAGGTTGAGAGTAAGTAGTAAAAAACGGGGCATCATTTTTTGATGCCCTGTTTTTTTTGCTTGCTACAGGTGACTGTCCCCTGTATTCCTCGAAAGTGACTGTCCCCTGTATTCCATGTTCTGAACCGGAGCGGCAAGGGAGTCAAGAGCCCCATGGACGATTTGTAGAGGAAAAACGAAGGTGTCTTATTCAGAGACCATATAACCATTGTCTCAAGTGTATATTGAAAA
>CAZOGT010000190.1:0-6338 GCA_964579015.1 uncultured Acidobacteriota bacterium
AGTTTCCAGGAATTCAAGGATAAGCTGACCCAGGCTGCAGTTACCCAGTTCGGTTCGGGCTGGGGCTGGCTGGTCCTGGCGAAAAGCGGCGACCTGGAAGTGCTTTCCGCCCCAAATCAGGACACTCCTCTTTCGGATGGTCATTTCCCCCTGCTGAACGTGGATGTCTGGGAGCATGCCTATTACCTGAAGTATCAGAACAAACGGCCTGATTACGTGAGCGCCTGGTGGAACGTGGTCAACTGGGAAGCCGTTGAAGAGCTCTACCGTTCAGCAAGCTGAAAAACAACTCCACTTTTTTGACTGCTTCAATTCTGCTCCGGGGAACGGTCGGTTCGCTTCCGTGACTGTTCCGCGGAGCATTTGGCGTCAGCGTCCTGAAGTTGCCTGTCAAGTACGTCTCCGGGGTCCTCGCTCGTAACCCTTGTCAATACGGTGGCTTTGCTGCTTCGCTATGAAAACCGGTGAGAAATGAGGGTTAGTCAGGCAGTGTCAGTTTAATTTCTTCCACGTCCTTGATCTTTTTCCTGCTTCCCAGTGCCACAGTTGCTGAACCAACCACCACCGCTGCCGCTGCAACCCCCTGGATCGGGGTTATATCAGGGTTTGATCCCATGTAAAGGTAATCCCCTGACAGGATTATCTTGGTGAAAATAATGGTGAATATCGGGGCCGCGGCGATGACGGCACTCACCCTGGAGGCTTCCCAGAGATTAAGTGCTTCCGCGAAACATCCGTAGGCAATAAAAGTATTCAGTGCGGCGAAAATCAGGAAGCCTGTCTGTACCGGAGTAAGGGACAACGCGGTTGAAGGATCGGAAACCGGGAAAACAACAATCGAGGCGGAAAGGTATATCACCGCGAGGATCTGGTCGGACGAGAAATCTTTCAAAGCGGCCTTCTGGGCCAGGGCATAGGTCATCCAGGAAACAGCTGCCAGGACAATAAAAGCCACTCCCTTATAAAAATCACCTCTCCACTCCGTGGCCATGGTAAACATACGGTCCCTGAAAAAGAGGAGGAGCCCCCCGAAAAGCACTATTACTCCAACCCATTGCAGTCCCCTGATCGATTCCTTGAAGATAAAGATACCTCCAAGGAAAAGGAGTATCGGCGCCAACTGGATTACCACCTGGGCGGTATTGGGTGAGACGTAGTCCAGGCCAAGGAGATAGAGCGTATAGTTACCGGCCAGGCCCAAAGAAGCGATGGCAAGAATCAGGATATTTTTCCCGGATATGTTTTTAAAGGAGGGAAATTTTTTCTTGTATGCAAGGTAAGCTACGATTAACAGCAGGGACCCTGCAAACCGGTACCAGGTCAGGGTATAGGGATCCATGGTCTGAAGAAGAAATTTCATGGCAATAGGCAACAGGCCCCACATCAGCGTGGTTATGATAGCCAGGAGAAATCCCAGTTTCCAGTTGCCATTTGAGTCCATGTTAAATTTTTTCCATCCAGAGGGAATGAAGTTGAAAAAGGGTGCTTAAGCTGGTTCAGGAAAGCTCACTATTCAGGACAAAGGTAGACCTTTTGGGCGTTAAGTTCAAGCTCAGCCAGGGCGGGATGAAGGCCTGAGGGAGAGAGCCCCTGTTCGTTGCGGCCCAAGTGGCCTTTGAGCAGATTCTCTCCATTCGGATTCCATTCTTCGCGCTATTTGCAACCCGAAGGCCTGACCTACTATCATGTCCGGGAACAGAAAGGAATCCGGATGAAGACATATTTTGATTGCATCCCCTGTTTGGGAAAACAGATACTGGAAGTCGCAGGGATGCTTGAAGGAGAAGAAGAGAGACAGAACGAAGCAGTTAAAAAGATGCTGGCTTCATTTGCGGAATACGATCTGCAGGACCCTCCCCCGGTCTTTGCCCAGCGTCTTGCCAGAATAGCCAGGCCTTACCTTGACGGGAGGGACCCCTTTCATGACATCAAGGAGAGGTTTAACACCCTGGCAATGCATATCCTTCCTGACCTGCAGGTGAACGTCAAGGAGGCCGCAGACCCTTTCGGGCTTGCGGTCCGGCTTTGCATCGTCGGAAACATCATTGATTCCGGTGTTGTCTCAATCAATCTGGAAGAAGCGGCAGTGGAAGAGGAGATCATGAATGCCTCCCGGGAAGAAATTTTTGGTGAGATTGAACCTTTCCGCGAGAGCTTTCTGAGTGCTGGGAAAATTTTGTGGCTGGCGGACAATGCCGGTGAAATCGTGCTGGACCAGCTTCTGCTTTCGTTTATTGAGCCGGAAAAAATCACTATTGCAGTGCGTGGAATGCCGATCCTGAACGATGCGACCATGGCTGACGCCGAAGAGGTCGGGCTCACCTCTATTTACAGGGTCATTGAAAATGGATCGGATGCGCCTGGGACCATCCTGGATGACTGCGGCCCTGAATTCATGGAAGCCTTCGCCCGGGCCGACCTGATCGTCTCCAAAGGGCAGGGCAATTACGAAACCCTTTCTTCCCTGCCTGATCATCGGGTCTACTATTTGCTGAAGGCAAAATGCCCTGTTATTGCCAGGGATATCGGATGTGATGTCGGCAGGCTGGTGATTGCCCGCAACTGAAAAAAGACGGCGCTGAGGGAGGTAAATCAGCGCCGTCCAATCAGGAATTAATGTCGTTTGGAGAACAAACGAACATTCTCATTAACAGTAGACGCTAAAACCGGACCAAAAGTTTAACTATTTTGAGTAAAATCAGAGCAACAGTCATTCGACCGGAGTATTTCAGGGCGTGGGGTTAACAGCCTGCGAACGGGCTCCGTTTTCCGGGGACTGTCTTATCTGCCGGTATGATATTGGTTTTATCCCAGTTTTGACCTGACCACCTCGTTTACGGTTTTTCCGTCAGCCGCGCCCTTGAGCATCGGCATTACGGTTTTCATCACATTGCCGATCTCCCTGATCGAGGTGGCTCCGGAAACTGCAATAGCCTCATCCACCAGCCTTTCCACCTCTTCCCGGGAAAGCTGCTTCGGCAGGTATTCGTTGATGATCTCGAGTTCCTTTTTTTCCTGGTCTGCCAGGTCCATCCTCCCTGCTTCAGTATAGGCGTCAATGGACTGCTTCCTCTGCTTGGCATAGCTGGTTATGACATCAAGGGTCTCCTCATCGGACAGCTGGTAATCCCTGCCTTTTTTACTTCTTAACTGCACCTCCAGTTCCAGGATCCTGGATTTGACCATCCGAAGGACATTGAGGGTATCCTTGTCTTTGCGTTTCATTGCCTCGATGGCGTCTGACGAGATTTTTTCTTTTAAGCTCATAAGGGAATTATGGGGTTTGGGAAGCTGGATTACAAGTGATCATATAAGAGCGGATTTCTCAACGGGTTTCGTAGCGAGGCAGCCCCGATTCCGACCTTGACCCCGTTTTGAAATCCCTGTTACCTGTGAAAAACGGGGTGGCTCCCGGAAATCCCCGATTGCCGGTCCTGCTATAATGACTCCCCATAATTATGCTGCAGATATGTACGGATTTCGACGGAACCATCACCACCAGGGACACTATTGTCTACGTAACCGAAAGATTCGGGGCAGGGGAGGAGTACCGCGCCAGGATAGTCGATGATATAAAATCGGGCCGGATCTCAGTCTTCGAAGGCATCAGCCTGGAACTTGAGACAGTTAAGGTCGACTGGGACACGGCGGTCGAAACTCTTGCTGAAGACGTTTTCCTTGAAAGGGGATTTGAAAAGTTTGTCGAGTGGAGCAAGCTCAGGCGCTATCCGATGACAATCCTCAGCTCCGGAATGACACCGGTGGTGGAGCTTTATACCGGCCATCTTGATATCCCGATTTACGCTCATGAAATGACAGTTTCTCCTGACGGCTGGAAATTCGCTGTGATTGAAAATCACCGGAAAGAGCTGGTACTGGAATCCCTGGGGAAAAGGGGAACTATTGTGTATATCGGCGACGGGACTTCCGATCTGGCTGCCATTCCCTATGCCGGGCTGCTCTTTGCCCGCAGGGGAAGATACCTGGAAGCCTACTGCCGGGAGCAGCGTATTCCCTTCATTCCTTATTCAGACTTTGTGGAAGTCAAGGACCGGCTGGTCGAGTGGATTGATAAGGATTACCTTCCCGGACCGGTACGCGAAGGAGAATCATAGGATTTGAGTCAAGGGCGCAGGGACGCTGAGCTGCGGAATTGAATCCTGCGTTGCACATCATCCCCGCGCCTGCTTCTTCAAGGAGATCAGTCAAAGAACGGGAAGAGCTCCATGAGTTCTTCCTTGCCAGGCCTCCGGCCGTATTCTGAAATCTGCAGTGCTTCTACATGCTTGACCTGCTGGGCCTTTTCCTTGCCGTAGAACTCCACCAGTTTTGCCATGTATTCATCGGAGATGTTGGAGTTCCTGCCTCTTCTTTCAGCCAGCCAGGCCCTGCGGGCGGCATCACCCTCCGGAACCTCGTCAAGCCGGTTTCCGTTGTAGGGAAGCCATTCATACATCTGGGACTCGTGGCAGTGATACATGTCAACCTTCTGTTCAATTTCCTCATCAACTGCAATCACTACGTCCGGCTCAAACGGTGTCGGTACGGTGAAGCGGTCAGGGCTGTACATGAACACCGGATTGTGTCTCAGGTGCGGTGTGAGGGGGACGATGTTGGGCACCGTCACCATGTAGGCGGCATCCCTGACCAGCAGTCCGGTATTGCGATGGTCAGGATGGTAGTCATTGGTCCGGTGGGAAATGACTATGTCCGCGTTGCATTCCCTGATCAGCCTGATGACCAGTTCCCGGTTTTCCATGGTCGGCATCAGCTTGCCGTCATCAATATCGCAGACGATATACTTGGCTCCGATGGCATCACCAGCGCACTGGGCTTCCTTGTAGCGCCTTTGGGCCAGCGGGCCTCCTCCCATTTCGAAATGCCCGGCGTTTCCGTTGGTCATGGAAACCAGCCAGACATTATGGCCCTGCTTGATGAACTTGGACGCGGTTCCTCCCATTTCTTCCGGATCATCGGGATGGGCTCCAAATACAATGACATTGAGTTTTTTATCGGCGGCCAGTCCTATGCCGGTGCCGACAAATAAAATAAGGACGAGTGCAATGAGTAATTTTGTTGGCGTTGTTTTCATAATAGGTAAAAGTATCAGAGAGTCATCTTCCAGTCCATAACTATTTGACAATTATTTTGCAGTCAATGCTGAAAATAAATATAGTTAATATGGCGGTACCGCTGGACAGGGCAGGTCTGAGCTGCTGCAGACAGACCGTTCTGCTGAAGATTCCGCGAAGATTAGCTTGCGGGAAAAAAGCAGCCGGAAAATCAGGTACAATGATTCCTGGGCAGGGGACGATTTTTTGGGAGCCGAAGACTGTCTTCCAGGGATTGAACAGCAACAAACCAAAACAAATGGAGTATTAAAATGGCGGATTACGATATAGCGGTTATAGGGCTTGGTGTCATGGGCAGGAATCTGGCACTGAACCTGGAGAGAAACGGTTATGGAGTTGTCGGCTTTGATCTTTCCCGGGAAAAGAGGGAGGATTTTGTTCGGAACACCGAGGGGAAAAAGGCCCTGGCCGCTGCATCTCTCCGCGAACTGGCTGAAAACCTCAAGTCCCCCAGGAAGGCTTTTCTGCTGGTTCCAGCCGGGGAAGCGGTTGATGCCGTGATCAGCGACCTCCTTGATATTTTTGAGGAAAACGACATCATAATCGACGGAGGCAACTCTTTTTTTAAGGATACGGGTCGAAGGTTTGACGAAGTCGAGGCTGCCGGGCTCAGGTTTATCGGCACCGGGGTGAGCGGCGGTGAAGAAGGTGCCTTGTGGGGACCTGCCATCATGCCCGGAGGTTCGGTTGAAGCCTGGGAGGAAGTCAGGGAAATGCTGCAGGCGATCTCCGCCAGGGCCGATGACGGAGAGCCCTGCTGCCAGTGGATAGGAAAGGGCGGAGCCGGGCATTTTGTGAAGATGGTCCATAACGGAATCGAATACGGTGACATGCAGATGATCTGCGAGGCCTATTACCTGATGGACCAGGCGCTGGGCATGTCGCCTGAAGAGATGCACAGGGTTTTTGCCGAGTGGAACCAGGGGGACCTCAACAGCTACCTTATTGAGATAACCGGGCACATCCTGGCCAACACTGATCCTGAAACCGGAAAACCGATGGTTGAAGTGATTCTTGATACCGCGGGCCAGAAAGGCACCGGAAAATGGACCAGCCAGATCGCCCTTGACCTGGGCGTCCCGGCTCCGACCATAGCGGAAGCCGTGTTTGCCCGCACCCTCAGCGCCATCAAGGAAGAAAGGGTTAAGGCTTCCGGGATTCTCAGCGGGCCTGAGAGGGAGGTGGACATAGAGGACAGGGAAGCCA
>CAZOGT010000191.1:0-6298 GCA_964579015.1 uncultured Acidobacteriota bacterium
ACCCGATCTTGACGGAATGCCGACCGGTGGCGACACTGAAGGCACAGTTATTCTCACCTGCTTCAAGAGCGATACAGGTGAAATGGTTACTGCTGAAACCGATGCGATCGGCCCCGGCGAATCCCTTATCGTCACCTTCAGGGAAGTGTTTGGAAACACTACTCCCTGGGCCGGCTACTGCTACGTCGTAGGCAATTTTGATGCCCTCAGCGGACTTGTTATCGTCGGTTGGGAACAGGCCTGGTATGGCTACCAGATGACCGAGGATTTCGACGGCGCTCCTGTCGGACCTGTTATGTAACACGAGGGAAAACCAAGACTTTATAGTTTTGAACCGGAAAGAGGCCGCCTCAAAAGGCGGCCTCTTTCCGTATAGCGGTTGCGCAAACACACCAGGCACATCCCAAAGCCCATGAAAACTTCTTTACTGATTATTCTAGGTGTCCTTTTCCTGCAACCCTGCGCGGTGTCGGGCGCTCCGGGACCTGAGACCCTGCTCAGGGAGACGGTCGCCGCCTTCTGGAATGCCGCTGAACAAGGAGACAGGGTGACGGCGATGAAGCATGTTCACCCTGATGATCTCAACACCTTTCTCAACAGTAAGCCTGCTGCCGTCGGTGACTGGGAGATCGCCGAAATCTCAATCAATTCGGAATCAACAGAAGCAGAGGTGCGGATTGAGTACGCCCTGGAGACTTACCCCGGCATGCCTTTCAACGTGGCCAAAATCGACACTTGGCAGTTGATCGAAGATGAATGGAAAATCAGGGTCAAGAGTCCTTCAGCAGCGGCACTGGAGGCGTTCTTTGGAATGACCGGGTCCCCGGCGGAGGCCAACTCCGGGGAAAAGGGATTGACCGTCAGGCCGGAAACCGTCAAGTTCTACAAGACCAACCTCAACCAGCCGGCCTTCATCTGGATTGAAAACAACCTTGATACCCCGGCCGTAATAACCGGAATCGAACTTGATGAAGGGCTGATCCGGATAGCTGAACAGCCTGAAGAGGTCCCCCCCGGTGAGAAATCCCGCATCAGGCTCCAGTACATCGGGGAAAAACCGGAACAGGAAAACCTCACCACCACCATAACGGTCGAAATCAAGGCAGGGGACAAGGTTCTAAAACAGACCATTACTGCTGTCTACAACTACATGAATGATGCCCTGAGGTGGATTCAGCAGCAACAGCGGCCAGGCGGTAAACCCCAGCCCTGACATCGGGGCCCTTTCCTGTGATCCAGCCATTGCTGCGTACTTACTCAATTCCCTCTGCGGAATTCCCGGAATCCAGCCCTTCTTCTCTCCTCCTCTTTTCAATGAGGCCCTTTGTTTCCTCATTCTTTTTGTCTATCACCGGGTAAGCCAGTTTAAGGGCGCGCTTGAATTCCAGGGTCATTTCAGCCACAGAGGGGAGGGTCTTTACTACATGGGGGGTGATAAAAATTACCATCTCAAAGCGCCTGGTTGATTTCTCGGTCTTACCGAAAAGAGCTCCCAGTATAGGAATATCACCCAGAAGAGGCACGCGGCTCTGGCTGTTGTTTTCAGTGTCGCTGATAATGCCGCCCAGGCCGATGGTCTGCCCGTCGCCGACAATCAGGGAAGTCTGGATATAATTCCGGTTGATCGTTGGAGTCAATGCCGTACCAGTGGCGTTACTTACCTCCATGACCAAATCCATGCTGACGATTCCGCTGGAGCTGATCCGGGGAACAATCTGAAGGGTCGTACCGGTTGACCTGTAGGAAATGGAATTGACAAAATTGGTGCTTCCTGAAATCAGGGGGTCTCCATAAGAAGCGGATGTCACCGGGACTTCCGCGCCGATGTTGATTGACGCCACGGTCCCGTCCTTAGCCAGCACCCGGGGAGCCTCGAGCAGTTCAACGTCTGTCTTGGCCTTCAAAGCATTAAGCACCGTCTGCAGTTCCCGTTCTCCCCCGATGGCGATTCGGGTTATGGCCGAAAGAGCGCCGTCGGAAACACTGGCTGTTGTTGCCGGGCCGATGGTTGTCCCGTCAACGCCGCTTCCCTGTTCCTGGAGGAATGCGCTTATTCCGTAGGAGAGGTCGTTGGTCAGCTCCACTGAAAAAATCTGGGCTTCTATAAATACCTGCCTGGGAAGCGTATCCAACTGCTCAATCGTTCCAAGCATGAACTGGATGTCGGCTTCACTGCCCTGGATGATCAGGGCATTGCTGAACTCATTGACCACCATCTTGACGTTTCCGGCCATGATTCCCCTGATCTGGGACTGGGAACTCTGTGACAGCTGGGGCCCCAGCTGCCTGCTGCCTGACATTCCGCCGCCGTAACCTCCGTAACTGCTCCCGCCATAGCCGCCATAGCCGCCGTAACTGCTCCCTCCATAACCGCCGTAGCCGCCGTAACTGCTTCCGCCGTAGCCGCCATAGCCGCTGCCGCCATAGCTGCTGCCGCCATAGCCGCTGCCGCCATAGCCGCCTGAACCCGATACAAAGCCGGGGCTGCCCTGGTACGCTGTCCCGCCCTGCTGGTTCTGGGTCCCCGTTGTTCCTGTCCCCGTTGTTCCATTTCCGGCGGAGGTTGGGGAGGACGGCATGCCGTATCCGTCCCGGTAAAGCTCCGCCAGGATCTGGGCGATCTGGACAGCAGTGTTATTCTCCACATCATATACATAGGTCTTGATATTGCTGGTGGAAGAGGGGACAACATCCAGCTTGTTGATCCATTCCTGGACCTCCTCGAAAACCTGTCCGGTCCGGGTTACGACCAGCAGGCTGTTAAGCCTTTCGATGGCCACGATCCTCACTCCTGCCGCGGCATCTCCGGAAGAAAATATCTTCGCGAGGTCCTCGGCAACTGATATGGCCTGGTGATACCTGATGGGGATAAGCTCAACCCTGTTAAGCTTGAAATAGTCCGTATCAAGGAGTGAAACAAGTTCCATCACCTGTTCGACGTTCTTCCGGTGGTCCGTGATCATCAGGATGTTTCCCGGCTGAAAATCAACTACCGTCGCACCGGGAGTGAGAAAGACCTGGGCCATCTGCAGCATATGCTCGGAAACAATGTAATTTAAGGGAATAATATAGGTGATGACGCCTTTTCCCGAATCAACTTCAGTTCCCGTCCCGGCTTCCTCTGGCGCAGGCACCGGGATCTCAGCCTCCGGCAGCTCGTCCGCAGGAGGAATAACCGGCCCCTCTCCGCCCTCTGCCGGGACCTGATTCCCCTCATCATCCAGCCTCCCGTCATCTTTCGGAAATGAGGTGTTGATCTTGTGGGGAATGGTGGGGCTTTCAGCTATCGGCACAATGGCATATATCCCGTTCGACTGTTCAACAATCGCAATGCTGTTCATCATCAGCAGCTGCTCAAGAACCTCGAAAAGCTCTTCCCTGGGAATCCTGCCGCTGGTATAGATACTTACTTCGCCCTGCACCTCGGGATCTATTATGTAAGAATATCCAAGCTCCTGCATGACTGAGTTAATGACCCGGTTGATGGGCACGCTTTCAAACTTGAGGCCTATTCCAGCCCCCTCGGATTCCATTCTCCCTGCTGCCGGCACAGAGGAAGCGGATCCTCCCCCTACCATCTGGGCCGGCCTGCCCCCGTTCCCGGGTTCCCGGGCTGCCTGGCCGCTGCTCCTTTGAGCGGCAGGTCCCGACCCGACATCCCGGGAGCCCACAGCCGACCCGCCGACTGTCGGCACCTGGCCGCCGGGAACAGGCTCGGGAACGGCCGGAGGCTGCCCGGTGGTGTTGCTTTCCTGAAAAAAAACAAACCCGGTGCCCTGGGCGGCAGTGAGAAAAAATAAAACTAGAATTGAGCTGATGAAAAAATGCTTTCTCATATTATCTCTTGTCCACATGCAATCATGCTGCTGATATTGTACTTGTTGTTAGAATGTTCAGTCCGGACTTGATTCCGGCCGCCTTCCCGGCAAAGTGGAGGGCCTGCTGGGAACCCGTCCTGTCCCGACTGTTGAGCCGCCCCTGGTTTGAGGTGACGACCTCAAGTCCCTCATTCCCCCTTCGCCTGCTGCAGGAGTATCCACCGAGGTTGTTTCAACTACGGACTGGCGGCTCCCTATCTTGACTATATTTATTGCTGATTTACTGCCCGGCGAAGGCCTTGAAGATGACTGTCCCGAGGAACCGGAACCGAAAATATCAATGGTTTCAGATAATTCGTTCCAGGTCAGCCTGGTGGTGGTATCGGTGATCTCCGCTACAGTCCACCCCTGGACCGAATCATTGACACCAACGATCCGGCTTTCACCAGTAGTGCTGTTGCGGTTATCGAACACCGTAATCAGGGCCTTTCTCTCGCCCTGGCTTTCAATTACCCCCTGCATCTCAGGATCCTTCGGAAACTGGGGGGCTTCGGCCCTTCCGGTCCCAGCCTCACTATCAACCTCGGGGGGGCGCCTGTCAGGATGGAACAAATCATTGGCTCCTATAGTGTAAAAATCCCTCTGCAGCCCGTCGTCCGCCAGTCCCGAATAGTCATCCGGCAGGACTCTTCCCCCGGGTTGTTCGGCAACCCTGGCCACAATCCGCTCCAGGGGCCTGGAATCCTGATATTCCTGCCATTCTGAATAGAAGTTGTAGGATACGACCGCTATCACAAACAGCAGTATTATATTTATTAATAATATTCTTCTGACAATCATCAAACTGCCTGCCTACCAGGATTCGCTTAACCCTGAGAAAGTCTTATGAACCCGGAAATCTGCATCCTCGGAGACAACCTCCGCAATGTATTGCCCCGGCTCAAGGTACTGCTGATATTAAATTCGTCCACTTTAAGATACTTGGAATGGGAGGAAACAGCCTGGAGAAATCCCGCGAGATTGTCCAGGCTACCGTCAACCGTGATCTCTACCGTAATCGCCGCGTACCTGTCCTCCAGCACTTTCCCCTGGATCGGAAAACTCCTGGATATGGTGATCTGGTTGAATTCCGCCAGGTCGCGCACTATGGTCTCCAGTTGATTCTGGGCCGTCACTTCGTTTGATCCATCAAGCAGCCTTCGGTTAAGCCTGGCCAGATCCCTGTCTATCTGGGCCGAACGTTCCATGTAAAGCTGCTTGTCACGAATCACCTGCACTGATTCCTGCAGCAGTTTACCCTTGCGTTCCAACTCCGCGTCCAGGGAAGAGTAGGAATCAATGAATGGGAAGACCACGTAAAAAAGCAGGATGATCAGGACCGCGGCTATGCTGCCGCCTGCCAGGATTTTCCTGTCACGTCTTGATATTTTCTTCATTCCGCATCTCCCTCTGCACCTGAAATTGTAGCGGAGAAGGAAAATCTCTCTTTGCCTGCATCCCGGGAATCAGCCCTGATCCAGTTTATTTTTACCTCGTTCAGGTAGGGTGAATCTGAAAGTATCGGCACCAGGCTTGAAGCCCTGTTCCCGCTTCCCTGGATTTCAACTTCATCTCCGCTGATCTTCAATGTCCGGAAATAGGAATCCTCCGGGACTCTTTCAGAAAGCTCCGTCAAGACGAGAAGCGTTACCTGGCGGTTCGACATAAGGCCCCTGATCAACTCGGCCTCTTCCCTCTTGACCTCCACCTCTTCCCGGAGCCGGAACACTTCGTCCACATCCTTCTGCATCCGCTGGATCTGCGTCTCAACCTGCTCCAGGAGGATCTTCTGCTGGAAATAACCCTGGGTTACCCATCCCAGCCCGACAATCAGAAAAAGAATCCCCAATACCGCAGTGGCTGCCAGACTGGGTGTACCCCCGATCAGCCTCTTGGAAGGCGGTATCAGGTTAAGCCTTTTCCGCCCCGATTTTTCAAGGCCGGAGAGTCCCAGCCCGACTGAGGCAATCCTTTCGTCAAGTTCCGTCTTCCTGAGGCTCCATTCACTGCAATCCACCCCATCAGTCAAATAGGCTGCCTCACCGATCCTGGATGTAAGTTCCGCAAAGAATTCAGCTGAAAACTGCCCGTTAAGGTATACCTTTGAAAGCCTGCTGATCCGCTTGTTTATCCTGGAAACGAATGAAGTAGTCTCAACCATCATCCAGTCAACGGTCAGTTCCTGCCCGGGCTTTTTATAAAAAACTTCAGAATAGAAATCCTGGTCGCCGAAAACCATAATCGCTTCTACCAGGTCTTCGTCTTCCGAAATTCTGTAAATCAGTACCGGTTCCTTATCCGGGTAGCCATCTTTGTGCGCCGCAAGGGTGTAGACCAGTCCGGTTGACGCAATCCTGACGGAATAAGGGTACAGGTCCCAGCTGCTGAGAAGATTCAGGTAATGGTCCATCATGTCCCTGCCAACCATGGAAATTCTCAAC
>CAZOGT010000192.1:0-6289 GCA_964579015.1 uncultured Acidobacteriota bacterium
TGGTGAAAATCTGATTTCCCGATCCCTCACAGGACCTTGCCTTGAGCACTCCTTCCCGGGATGGACCGGTATTTTTCAAAGCTGACAATTCCGAGGCCGGGCCTCTTTGTCTGGTCTGCGCCGAAGCCGGCCGATAAAACAAGCTGCCGCCTGCGCGTATGCCTGCGCCTCCGTTTCAGGAATCTCTTGAGATGAACGGACCCGGCCATGCGGCGGACTATGGCATACTATTGGCAATTTACACCGGGGTTTCCGCTGCAAAGGTCGCAAGGATGTCCGCACCCTTCAGGCTTCCCCCGTCATCCGGCACAGCCAGGCAAACAATGGAAAAATCGAGATTAGAAGCAGAAAGAATTGAAAATATCTACCGGGTAATAGCAGCAGAGCTTCGGGCCGGCCTGCACCAGATCAGTGCCGCTGCGGCCCTCATGGAAGAATACACGGTTCCTTTCATCGCCCGCTACCGGAAAGAAGCCACCGGAGGACTTTCTGATCAGGATCTGCGGACCATGGAAGAAAGGCTCGCCTATCTCCTTAAACTTGAGGAGCGAAAGGATTTTATCCTCGACACAATCCAGGGACAGGGCCGCCTGACACCGGAACTCGAGATTCTTGTAAGAAAGGCCCGGACCTTAGTCAGGCTTGAAGACCTATATCTCCCCTTTAAACCCAAACGCCTCACCAAGGCCTCAGTCGCCAGGGAAAAGGGATTGGAGCCTCTGGCATTGCTCCTCTGGTCCAGGCCCTGGACTAAGCCGGAAACAGCAGCCCTGGACTTCCTGGGCAAGGATGTCCCTGACACCGAAGCAGCCCTTGACGGAGCTTCCCATATTCTGGCTGAAAAATTTTCTGAAGACCCGGAACTGCTCGGGTCCCTTCGTCAGCTGGTCTGGGAAAAGGGGGTGCTCACCTCCAGGGTGGTAAAGGCCAGGGAGCAGGATGGAGCCAAGTTTACGGATTATTTTGAGTACAGGGAAAGACTCTGCAACATTCCATCCCATCGTTTTCTGGCACTCCTGAGAGGCCGGCGTGAGGGGGTGCTGAGGCTGGGAGTTCACCTTGATGCTGAGGGTTCCGGCACCATTTACAGCGGGGCCATGGATTTCCCGGAAGAGAAGATATCCAGCCATTTCGACATCAGGCCTTCCGGTCATCCTGCTGATTCCTGGCTGATGGAGGTTGTCCACCTGGCCTGGAAAAACAGGATCCTTCCCAAGGTTGAAAAGGACCTGGAGAACCAGCTCAGGGAGCAGGCTGAAGAGGAGGCAATTTCAGTATTCGGAGAGAATCTCCGGGACCTTCTTCTGGCTGCCCCGGCCGGGACAAGAGCAGCCCTGGGGCTTGACCCGGGATACCGGACCGGGGTGAAAATCGCGGCCGTTGATAAGACCGGAAAACTGATGGAAACCGCCGTGATCTATCCCCATCCTCCCCGAAATCAATGGGAGGAATCGCTTAAGGTCCTGGCCGGACTGGCAAAAAATTGCGGGGTCGAACTGGTAAGCATCGGCAATGGGACCGCATCCAGGGAAACTGACCGGCTGGTTGGGGACCTGATCCGGCGCAATCCTGAGCTAAACCTCAACAAAGTGGTTGTCTCTGAAGCCGGGGCCTCGGTTTACTCGGCTTCTGAATATGCGTCGGAGGAACTGCCGGAAATTGATGTCTCGCTGAGGGGCGCCGTATCCATCGCCCGGCGCCTGCAGGACCCCCTGGCTGAACTGATCAAAATTGAACCTAAGTCTATTGGCGTCGGGCAATATCAGCACGACGTGAGCCAGCCGAAACTTGACCGGAAACTGGGCAGTATTGTTGAGGACTGCGTTAATTCCGTGGGCGTCGATGTAAACACTGCTTCAGCTCCTTTGCTGGAAAAGGTTGCCGGGCTCGGGCCTTCGGTCGCTTCAAATATTGTGATGCACCGCAACATCCATGGCCCATTCACCAACCGGAAGCAGCTGCTCAAAATCCGGGGCATGGGTTCTGGAACCTTCCTGCAATCAGCAGGTTTTCTCAGGATCAGGGGAGGGGACAATCCCCTTGACGCTTCGGCAGTCCACCCTGAGGCTTATCCGGTTGCTGAACGGATCCTGAAGTCAACGGGACGAAGCATCACTGAAATCATTGGTGACCGGAGTATCCTGGAAAAACTGAAGCCGCTCGATTTTGCGGACGAGACCTTTGGAGAGCCCACTGTCAGGGACATTCTCTTGGAACTCTACAAGCCGGGCCGAGACCCCCGCCCCGCGTTCGCAACAGCCACTTTCCGTGAGGGAGTCGAGACAATTGAAGACCTCTCTCCCGGCATGGTTCTGGAGGGAGTAGTAACCAACGTGGCCAATTTCGGGGCATTCGTTGATATCGGTGTGCACCAGGACGGACTCGTGCATATTTCAGAACTGGATCATAGTTTTGTCCAGGACCCCAGAAAAATTCTGAGGGTCGGAGAGATTATCAAGGTCAAGGTTCTTGATTGCGACCCATCCAGGAAAAGAATTTCGCTCTCGAGGAAAGCAGTATTGCCTGCACCCGGCAACCATCCTTTGAAAGGACCGGCGTCAAATGACTGGATTTCGTGAAATCGCGGTTACCCTCTTTCTATCGTTTCTCCTGACCCCATGCCTGCAGGGGATGCAACCTGACAAATCCCAGGCAATCGTCCGGGAAATCAGAATCGAAGGGATAGAAGGGCCCGACCTGGAACTGCTTCGCGCTGAACTCCTTACCAGGGAAGGGGACCCTCTTTCGACTGAAACTCTTGAGGCGGACCGGCGTCATCTCAACCGCATTGGCATCTTCAGAAGGGTTGAAATCAAAGCGGTACCGATTGCAGACGGGGTGTCCCTCAGGATTTCAGTCATCCCGAGATCGAGGTACCTTCCCATGATCGCCATGGGAGGTTCAGAAGAGAACGGTTTCTCGGCCGGAGGAGGAGTCCAGTCCCGGGATTTTCTAGGATCAGGGCTCATCTTCTCCGGAAGGGCCCGGACAGGAGGAGAAACCAGGGCGGAGGTCCATCTCAGTAACCCCGGACTGAGATCGGAGTTATTGAACTTCAACCTTTCTTTTATCGGCGCTGACCGCTTCAATGACCTGGATCGTTTCGAGGAAAGATCACTTGATACGGAATTCCGACTCGGCCGGCGCCTCTCCGAAAACTTTCGCGCGGGAGGGTTGGCAGGCTGGTTTTCTCTCAACAGCGACCAGAGAGCAATCATCCTGGGTGAAGGCGGAACTGATCATATTCCCAGGCTTGGTATTTTCCTTGACTACGATGACCGGGACCAGCTGAGCATTACCCGTCAAGGCTGGAACAATGAAATCCTGCTCAGCCGCAACGGATTGTTCGGAATTGGGAAAAGCGATTATTGGGAGCTGACCATGGATTTTCGGAGATACCAGCCCCTGGGAGACCGGCAGGTCCTTTTCATGTCCGCCCTGTCGCGAACGAGAACCGGTAAGGTTGGAATGGAAATCCCGGTGCACCAGGATTTTCACCTGGGGGGAACCAATACCGTAAGGGGATGGAGCAGGAACTCCCAACAGGGCAGGAACGAATTTATCAGCACCGTGGAATACAGCTATCGACTTGTGGAGCCAAGAAAAATCTTAAAAGGAAAATTCGGAGATACTCTTTATATCGGCTTTGAGATGGCTCTATTTGCCGATGGGGGCAAAGCCTGGGGAGACTCGGCCGGATCAGGCGATCAGGGCTTCCTTACCGGTTACGGAATAGGGCTGAGGCTATTGATGCCTTTCGTCAATGTGATCCGCATTGATTTCGCATTAGGGGAATCCGGGGAAGGTGTTTTAACCCATTTCGGCGTAGTCCCGAAAGTGGAGAAACAGCGCTTGCGGATTCGCTGACCGGATTTGCCAAAAATAGCTTAACCCTATATGATCCGTGTCTCAGAATAAGTAATGGAGAATGTTGAAAATGGTGAAACCGGATTTTAGAAAGATGGACGGCCTGATACCTGTTATCGTCCAGGATGAGAACACCAGGGAGGTCCTGATGCTGGCCTACATGAACGAAGAGTCTTACAACCTGACCCTGGAGTCTGGAGAAGCAGTTTACTACAGTCGAAGCCGGAAAAGTCTATGGCATAAAGGGGAGACTTCCGGCTGCGTGCAGAAGGTCAAATCCATCAGGATTGATTGCGATAATGATACCCTGGTTCTCCTGGTTGAACAGGTTGGGGGAGCAGCCTGCCATACCGGCCGACAAAGCTGTTTTTTCCGCGAATTAAAGGGTAACCGGGTTATTGAATGCTCCCCCCGGATTTTCGACCCGTCGGAGGTCTATGGAAAATGAAGCAGAATCATTTGAGACTGGGCATCCCGAAGGGCTCCCTGCAGGATTCAACCATCAGGCTTTTTGAAAAATCAGGCTGGAAAATCAGGTTGAGCAACCGGAACTACTTTCCTGATATTGATGATGAAGAAATCACCTGTTCCCTGTCCCGTGCCCAGGAAATGTCCATGTGGGTTGAAAACGGAACCTTTGATGTCGGCTTGACCGGCCATGACTGGGTAATGGAAAACTCCTCCGACGTGGTGGTGGTCAGCGACCTGATTTATTCCAAAGAGCTCAACAAACCGGCCCGCTGGGTCCTGTGCGTTTCCGGTGAATCCTCTTTCAGGAAGCCGCAAGACCTGGAAGGAGGCAAAATAGCTACCGAACTGGTCAGCTTTACCCGTAACTATTTTGAATCAAAGGGGATTAACGTAGAAGTGGTTTTTTCCTGGGGCGCGACAGAGGCCAAGGTTGTGGAGGGACTCTGCGATGGGATTGTCGAGATTACGGAAACCGGAAGCACTATCAGGGCTAACGGCCTCCGTATCATTGCTGAACTGATGGAGACCAACACTCAGCTTATTGCCAACAGGCAGGCATGGGCTGATCCCTGGAAACGTGAAAAAATCGAACAGATGAACCTGCTTCTGCAGGGTGCCCTCAGGGCCGGTACCACCGTGGGGGTAAAAATGAACATTCCCAAGGAGACTCTGGCCCAGGCAATGAAACTGCTGCCTTCCATAACCTCACCGACAGTGGCAGAACTATCAGACAAAAACTGGGTATCTGTTGAAATCGTTCTGGAAGAAAAACTGGTCAGAAAGCTTATACCGAGCCTGAAAAGCATCGGAGCTGAAGGGATCATTGAATATCCCCTCAACAAGGTCATCTAAAACGAAATGCGGGTTAGCTTTGCGGAAGCGGGGGAGGCCTGTTTCCTGACGGTTCGGACAATGTGGTCACGCCTTGACCGAGAACCTGGCTGCCGAAATCGGCAGGCCCTTCAGCGCTGAACCGGATTATGCCGCTCTGGTCAGCATAATAATATTTCCGGCCTGTTTCACCCGGCACCAGTGGCGCAGCTGTGATCGCAAAAAAATCCGCGCCGCCCGTACAGCCAAATGTATAACCCTCCTTCGTCCCGGAGGCCAGCACAGAGTCGATAAGGGAGGCATCGGCGAGGCCCTGCAGGGTCGCGGAATAGCGTCCCTGTCCGGCGGTCACGTAGAAAGCGGTCTGTGCGGTTACTATGGTTCGAATGGAAGAAGCGGCAGCCGACTCATTTCCTGATTTTTCAGCCTCTTGGAGCCTGGGGATCGCAATGGATGCTATGACAGATAAAATAACCAGCACGACCAGCAGTTCTATCCAGGAAAACCCATGCTGTCTGCTCATGATCAACTCCAGTCCACTGACATTTTGGAAAGCGGGCAGACTAACCTGTAAATGCTCAAACACTCCTGACCGGGGGGCCCGATTTCAAACAAGCAAAAACTAACATCCCGAAAAAAAAGTTTTTTTCTATATCGTGAATCTCTTGTATCAGACAGCCCCGATAAAAAATGCGGTTTTTTCCGCTTGGGGCAAAAAAAAGTGTGGACCGGGGATAACCCGGCCCACACATAAAATCCCTTCGGGATCACTTGAACCAGCAACCGGCTGCCCAGCAGCTCAGGCTTCCGGTTTCATATTCATATAAAGAAAATGATCACCTGATTCTATTCAGCAGTGCCTCCAAGAGGAGTACTGGCGACAGTCGCGGTTCCGCTGTTGTCAGCCCTGATGACCCCGGTCTGGTCGGAAAAGAAACCCCTGGTCCCGGTGGTGCCCTGGTCAACCGGTGAAGCTGTCACAGTGAATGTCGAGCCTGCTCCGGTAGATGCAAAGCTTTACCCGTCCTGGGTTCCGGAACCAAGGGCCTCGTCGATCAGCCCCGCTGCCTGCAGCGCTGCCAGGTTGGCAGCGTACGCGCCGCCCCCGACCGTGGCGGAG
>CAZOGT010000193.1:0-6280 GCA_964579015.1 uncultured Acidobacteriota bacterium
CCACCCTTCTAATGGCAGCAGTTTTTCTATTATGCGCAACGGTTTCAGCCCAGCCCCGGAAAGGAAACAGCTCCCCCGAGTGGGAATTGTCATTCTTTGCCGGCATGTCCAGCCTGGGCGAATCTTCTTCGACTACTCCTATTGAGGGGTCCACTGAAACGCTCTCTTCATCAGTCGATCCAGGCGACGGGTTCCTGCTGGGGACAAGGATAACCCAGAATCTGGGCCGGCATTTTGCCGCTGAGATGGACTATGCCTTCTCCGACCATGGTGGAACGCTTAAAAATCCTACCCCGTCGACCCCCCATCTGGACATGGACCAGACCACTCATAGTTTCTTCTACAGCCTGCTCTTTTACCTCAGCGATTCTTCCAGCAGTCTCCGGCCTTACGTGTCAGGCGGCGGCGGAGCGACCTACTTTGCCCTGGATGGCTCCATCAAATCGACCTCTGAACAACTTGGCTTCTCGATGAAAAACTGCTGGGAACTGGGCCTCAGGGTCGGAGGAGGTGTCAAATACAGGCTCAACGAAAGAATCGGGGTAAGGGCGGATTTCACAGACCAGATTTCGGATGCCCCCAGCTACGGCCTTCCCGCAGTTGTTCCGGTGGTCAATAACGTTCCAGGAGCAGGTTATGCCCCATCAGGGACTCTCCATAACATGCAGGTCAGCTTAGGCCTCATTTATTACCCCGGGCCGTAAAAGATATCCGGACAGGAACAGAGCTTCCCCCTTGATCATCCCCTGATCTTTGCTCCAAAAAGGCCGGGAAGGTCGAGTCCCCCGAAATTCCCTGAGGACATGAAAAGCAGGTCGCTTTCATCCAGTTCCAGGGAGGTTATCCAGGCTTCCAGCTCCTGTGAGGACTGCAGAACCTTCAGGCCCTTCCACCGGAAGCCGGAAACAATTTCCTCGGGCGAAAGCCTCGCAAGTCTTTTCAAATCAGCCGCAGCGGGATCAACATAAACCGCAGCCTCATCGGCCTCGTCCAGGCTGCCCCGGTATTGGGGCAGGAAGGAAGGGGAAAGGCTGCTGTAGGTATGGAGCTCCAGGCAAACCACCAGCCTCCGCTTCGGCCGCAGTTCCCGCAAAGCCTTGACAGTTGCCGTCACCTTGGAAGGGGCATGGGCGAAGTCCAGGTATATGGTGGAGCTCTCCGTTTCCGCCAGGACCTGCAAACGCCTTGACGCTCCCCTGAAGTTCCGGACAGCTTCATAAAAACATTCCCCTGAAACCCCTAAACTCCGGCAGACACGTTCGGCAGCTGCAATATTCTGCATATTATGCTTTCCGAACAGCAGGATCGGCAGGGACTGATTGTTTTCACGTTCAAGTAAAAACCTGCCCTCTTTTACGATATACGGGTGGGCCGTGTATGCAATTTTCCTGAGATCCGGCCTGCTCTCCTCCGCTATTCTTCTTACTTCCGGGTCGTCCATGAAATAAACAAGAGAACCAGACGGCTCGATCCTCTCTATAAATTCCGTGAACTGCTCCAGGTACTCCCGGTAACTGGGGAAAACGTTTATGTGGTCCCAGGCAATGCCCGTAATGACCGCAATATGGGGCCGGTAAAGGTGGAATTTGGGCCGCGGGTCCAGAGCCGAAGAAAGGTACTCATCACCCTCAAAAACAGCCAGTCCGCTGCTTTGGCTCAAGGAGGCCATGTTGTCAAAACCCTCAATCCGGGCGCCGACCAGGAAATCAAAACTTATTCCGGCATGTTTGAGGACATGGATAATAATCGAGGTAACAGTGGTCTTCCCATGGCTCCCCCCGATGACCACCCTTTTCTTGTCCCGGGTCCGCTCATAGAGAAATTCAGGGAAAGAATAGACATTCAGGCCGAGCTGCAGTGCTTTCAGCAGTTCCGGGTTATCACTCCGGGCATGCATTCCCAGGATAACAGCCTGGATGTCAGAGGTAATTCTTTCCGGGTCCCATCCCATTTTTTCAGGCAGCAGACCGGCCTTTTTCAGGCGGCTCCTGGAAGGTTCCCTGATTTGATCGTCCGACCCCGAAACAGCCCACCCTTCATTATGGAGGGCCAGGGCCAGGCTGTGCATGGCGGCGCCGCCTATTGAAATAAAATGTACCCTGTCCTGTCCGGGCTGTTCTGCTTCCATCATCGTTGACTCCAAAATTCAACAGCCGCCTGTCCTGCAGCCTTCGCCTACTTGACCAGCCGCGCCCTCTTCATCACAAAACAGCGGAGGGTATGCAGTTGGAATCTCTAACCCCGTGATCCATACCTTCTAAATTGGTTCCGTCCATGCCGCAAAAACGTTTTCCTCAGTCCCGGACCTCACGAGCAGCATTGTTTCATCCACGCTCTGGGCGACATCCTCTGCCAGGGAACCGAAGAAAACCCTGCTGAGGCGGCCCTGTCCCACGGCATTCATGATAATCAGGTCATATCCGCGGGCCGCCTCAAGGATGGAATGCAGTGGAGCGTCAGTGGCCACGACTTCAACCTGTAATTCCCGGTTGAATGACTCCCGGGGAAACTTTTCCATCACCTGCGCCTTGATTTCTTCCAGTTCACAGGCAGTCTTTTCTCCCAGAGCCAGAAAGAAAAGGGTTATTTTTTCCCCTGGAACCAGAGCCATGGCCATGAAAAAGGGAGCAAGCACTGCTATTTCATCCAGGGACCGCACCGGGACAAGGATGCGCCTGGCTGAAAGGCTGCGGCCGAACTTGGCAACCGCCACCGGGCATGAGCTCCTCTGCGCGACAAAATCAACAATCCGCTCGAACTCCGGAGCCCTCCTGGTAAGCGGATGGCCCAGTACAATCGTCTGGGCATCTGAAGATTCCGCGGCCTTGAGAAAACCACGGGCCGTATCTTCATCCACCTCAAGATCCGTATGCATCGGGTATCCCGCTTGTCCCGCCTCGCTCCCTGCCAGTCGAAAAAGCTCCTTTACCCAGGGATCGTTCTCGGCATCGCTCTTGCTCCTCTCCGGATTAATGATGTGGATCGTAATAATGGCTCAGTAACACCGCTATCCTGGCTACTCCCGCGGCAGTGGAGGGATTGCTGACTCCAAAAACCACCATCCCCCTGGCCTTCCTGGGAGAAGGTACCGGGGAAAGAGCAGGAAGGGTTTCCGTTTCCAGCCCCCTGATTTTGGATTGTTCCGCCCGAGTGGCCGTGCTGGTACCGGCAGGAGGCATTTCTCCCGCCCTGACCACCATCATTCTTACCAGGGGAGGCCCAATGATTTCATTTATCACGACACTGGCGATCACTACATTCAGGAGCAGGCCCCTGACAATCTCCAGGGAATCCTCCTGCCTGATTACATAGGCAAGGGCGATGGCCAGACCGGCCTGGGGCAGGAGTCCCAGTCCGACGCTGTCAGCCTGTTCACGGGGAAGCCCGGCGCTTTTAGCCCCCCAGCGGGCCCCGAAATATTTACCGGCTGCCCTGAGCAGAATGAAGGCCAACCCCATTATCCCCGCGTGAGAGAGTTCCTCCAGGTGGAGCTGCAGCCCGGCAAGGGCAAAAAAGATTCCATAAAAGGGAGGTTCAAGGTCATTAAGCGCCCTGAAGACCCTCACATCCCTGCGATGCCTGTTTACCACGGCAAAGCCGGCTGCCACCCCGGCCAGGAGCGAAGACAATCCCAGGTAATCGGCCAGGCCACCGCAGAAAAAGAGAGCGGCCAGGGCCACAATCAGGACGTCTTCCCGCCTTGTAAACTTATTGACCAGCACATCGGTCACAAACCCGGTCCCCAACCCGATGGCCAGAGCTCCCGCTGTCTTGGCCAGTGGCAGGACAAGCGCCTCGACCCCCAGATGGGCAGAAGAATCGAAAACAACCCTGGTGGTGGAAAGGACAATCCCGAACAGGGTAACGCTCAGGGCATTATTCACTACCACCGAGGAGAGCAGAAGCCTGGTCACGGTTCCTCCGGCCCCGGTCTCCCTGATGACCGCAACCGTGGTGGCTGGAGCTGTTGCAATGGCGATAGAGCCGAGTATCATGGCAACCGCAAGCCAGACCGCCCATCCAGCCTGCTCCCCTCCCACTCCGGTCAACCGGCAGACAACCAGAGTCCCAATTGCAACCAATACAAAACTGAGGCCTATTTCACCGGCTGAAATCCTGATTATCGGCCTGGCCAGGCTCCGGAGCTGCTGAAGGTCAAAGCGCTCCCCAATACCAAAAGCCACCAGCATCAGCGCCATGTTCGTGAAAACGCTGAGGCGGTCTTCCGCGAAATCAATGGTTACCATGTCCAGGCCTGAAGGGCCAAGAGCAACTCCGGCAAGAATAAAGCCGGTTACCGAGGGGAGATGCACTATCTTGACCAGCTGGGCAAGGGCGAAACCAGCGGCAAGAAGCAGACTTAATGCAAGAATTTCTATCATTCCAATTTACCAGTAAAAATCCGGAGGAGGTTCCTGCAGATCCCGTTCCCTTAACCGAGGCATCTCAATTGAGGCTTTTCCAAGTATCTCATAAAGAGCTGAAGATATGCCTCTACCGGGGGTCGTTTCGGGGAAGGGGGTTTGTCTTGATGTGTCCCTGCCGGGTCCGTTCTTCTTCAGGGGCGACATAGCGAAGGCGCAGAGATTCCCGCCTGGGGTTTCCGGCCGAACTGCGGCAGGGCGGCAGGGCGTAGCGGGACCGGGGAGGATGATTCGGGATGCCGGTTTCAGTCCATTCTTCCAGGGTAGTCCCAGGTCTCAGTCCCGCTTGTCTTCCTTCCCCTGATTCCTCTCCTCATTCTTCTCCCGTTCCTTCCGGGCCCTGTATTCAGAGGTAATCTCGTGGTATCTGGCGGCTTGTTCTTCATCCAGGACTTTTAAGATTGCTTCGTCGGTCTCTCTTCGAATCTGGGAATACCTCTCCCTGGCTGCTTCTGCTTCAATCGCGAATTTCTCGTGGCCGGCCTTGAAAATCGAGTGGAACTGCTCGGCCTGTTCCTCGGTCAGGTTCAGGCGATCCTTCCACATGTTGACGAATCTGGTTCTTCTCTCTATGTCCTTTGGCTCTTCCGCGCCTTTCTGCCCGGGTACCGGGCCTGCTCCCCCATCCCGGCGCATCTCTAATCTCGGGCTCCAGGGAGGACGGGGATGGTCAGGGGCGGCCGAGGCCAGAAAAAAATAGGTGACAACTCCGCCAAGTATGAATCCTGAGACTGTAAGAAGGATCATCCAGAGAGATGCTTTAGTCCGTGTTCTCAAAGATATCCTCCTTTTCCAGGTTGACAGGGTTAAACCCCATAACGGTTTCATAAGTGATCTCAACACTGGAATATTCCGGCTCAAAAAGAAACTCGGTTTCATAGAGCGGGTCCCGGGTATTCAAGGGACCCTGAAGGATCAGTATCCAGGCAAATGTGCAGACCGCAAGCGTCGAAGGAATCAGCCATCGACCCATTTTCAAGAAAAAGTAGGCGAGGGAGTCATTCCTCTCCATGGCAATCCTGGCCACCCGGGCGGCAAAATATGGAGATGGATCCACCACCGGAACTGACCTCGCCAGGTACTTCAAAAACCCCTCCGTATTTTTGATACCTTTATGATCAGACATTTAACATTTCCTCCAACTTTTTCTTCAGCTCCTGTCGAGCCCTGCTCACCCTGATCCTGGCGGCAACCACGCTCGTTCCAAGCATACTCCCAATTTCATCATAGTCAAGGCCTTCAACTTCCCTCAAAACATAGGTCATCCTGTCCTTCTCAGACAAGGTGTTCATGGCCTTCTCCAGGAATTCCAGTCCGGCCTCAGTCCCCCCTGAGGAGAGAAACGAGTTGGTTTCAGCTTCCTGGTAAAGTTGATCAAGATTGGCTTTCTCGTCCTTTCCGAGATCACTTTCCAGGCTGATCAGCCTGCCCCTCTTCCTCTTCCTGAACTCGTCAATACACATATTTGAGGTGATGCGGCCAAGCCAGTGTTTGAATGGCCGGTCAGCATCATAACTGTGCAAGCCCTGGTACACCTTTAAAAAAACCTCCTGAGCGATATCCTCGACATCCTCCCGTTTTCCGAAGTAGTGATAGACTACATTGTGAACGAATGACTGATAACGGCGAATAAGCTCCGTAAAAGCCTCGTGATCTCCCTCCAGAATGTCAGCTATCAGCTCATTGTCAGGTTTCTGCATCTGACATTAGTTTAATACGATTACCCCGATTAATGTTTCATCCGGGCTGAAATTTCCGGAGAATCAAGAATAAATCAACAATATCGATCTTTTCAGCCTATTCACTGGTCCCTTTTTATTCCATCTCGGCGTCGGGGTCGCTATCGCTATCGGGGT
>CAZOGT010000194.1:0-6268 GCA_964579015.1 uncultured Acidobacteriota bacterium
CCTGCTGCCACGCCTCCTGCCCCACGGTGAAGGAACTGCTGCCCATCTTTACCAGATGGGTGACGATCCTGATATCGTGTCCCCAGAACATTTCCCTGAGAAAATCAGCTTCGATCCTGGCCATTATCAAGTTCCAGTGCTCGAAATCCACCTGCATCGATGGATTGAAAATCCTGAATATGGGGGTCCTTGCGTTTTCAAACCATATTGGGATCATGCAGTTGTTTACATGCCTCAAGCCATCCATATCGCCAAAGCGGGGAGAGATAATGGTCTCAAACATTCAGTCCTCCGAAAATGAAGGTATTGTCCAGAAATCCTCGTATATACTAACAGAGGCAAGGATCCGATAGCCATTGATCAGGGGCCTTCACTGTACATCCATACTCCCATACTCCGCCCTGCTGAACAACTCCTCCGGAAGACGCTCGATACAGAAGGCAATCGGCCGGGGCGGGGCATGATCAGCATCAGTAATCCGAGAACCTGAAACCTTCCAGGGCGAGGTCCGGGGTTTTCTATAGGCTCTAGAGCATCCGCTGCAGGGGAATCATTTCCTTCTTCCGCCAAGCGGACTCTCCTCTCCGGCGCCGTCACGGATGTCCTGCACATCCGCGCCCTTGTCAAAATTCATTTTTGCCGGAGATACGGCACCGCCGCTGATTATAAAGGACATGGCTTCATCAAAGCTCCAATTGGTCGAGGTGATATTCTCAAGAGGTACTATTTCCAGGTATCCGGAGGTTGGATTCGGTGTCGTGGGGACGTAGACAGCGGCCAGGATCCTCCCGGTATCGTCATCTGCGAAGGTCCTGGTAACCAGGCCCACGGCTTTCATTTCCTGGGAAGGAAAATCAATCAGCACCACCCTCTGGACGCCCTCGGGCCTAGTCTGGATAACATCCAGCAGTTTTCTTACGGATCCGTAAATATTCCGAACCATCGGAACCCGGTCCATGATCGAATCAAAGAAACTGAGAAACCTCCGGCCTATATAGCGGGTTGCCATCCATCCGGTTATTACCAGGGCGCTCACGACCAGGACTACGGCCAGGGTAGCCTGAAACCAGGGCCTTATCAGCCATTCGGATAATCCTGGCAAAAATGGCTGGACGAAAGAAGAGAGCCCTCGAACAACAGGCTCACCAAAAGACCGCAGGAGGCTGAGAAAAAAATCCACCAGCAGCCAGGTTACCAGCAGGGGGATGGTAGTCAGGACCCCGGCAAGAAAATATTTCTGCACAGATCCGAAAAGTGAGAGCCTGGACTTCATCAAGTTGGAACTCCGATTTTTTCAATCAGTCTGGAACGTTGCAAAACGGCAAAACTATTCACTTTCTGTTCCTCACGGATCAGTCAGATAATGCTCTTGCCTGACCAGCAATAAGTGCAGAGCTTCTCCCCTGGAATCCCTATGCAGCTGACCATGTCATCAATGCGCTGATATTGAAGGGAATCCATGCCGATCCGCTCCCTGATTCTCTCTACCATGTCATTGTACCTCTCAGTTGTGCAGTCTGAATACTCTTCCAGGTTTACCAGGCTGTCGCCATCCAGATCGCGAATGGCTTTTCGAGCCGCCAGGTCAAGTTCAGATTTGGACCGGGAAAAATTCAGGTACTTGCAGCCGTACAGCAGAGGAGGACAGGCCGGGCGCATGTGAAGCTCCCTGGCACCGTAATCATACAGCCTCCTCAAAATATCTCCGAGCTGAGTGCCCCGTACAATTGAGTCATCACAGAAAAGAAGCCTTCTATTCTCTATAAGCTCCCTGATCGGAATAAGCTTCATCTTGGCTACCAGGTTCCTTATATGCTGCTGCTGGGGCATGAAACTCCGTGGCCAGGTCGGCGTATATTTCACAAAAGGCCTGCTGTACCTGATATTGGATTTGGTAGCGTACCCGAGGGCGTGGGCTGTGCCGGAATCAGGGATTCCGGCTACATTGTCGACCTCCACGTCGTCATTCTCAGCAAGGGACGCCCCGCAGCGGTACCTCGAGGCTTCAACATTAACCCCTTCGTAACTGGAAGCCGGGTATCCATAGTAGATCCAGAGGAAGGCGCAGATCTGCATCTTGTCGCCGGGCGGGGTCTTCTGCTCAATCCCTTCAGGCGTAACCAGCACAGTCTCACCCGGGCCTAAATCTTTCAAATAGAGATAATTAAGGTTTGGAAAGGCGCAGGATTCCATAGTGACTGCGTATCCATTTGGTCCTTTGCCGATTATCACCGGGGTTCGCCCGAGCCTGTCTCTGGCGGCATATATCCCTTCCCTGGTCAACAGGAGGATTGAGCATGAACCTTCAATCTGTTCATGGGCGTTACGGATACCGGCTTCGAAACTATCCTCCTGGTCAATCAGGGCCGCAACGAGTTCAGTTGGGTTTATCTCGTCTCCGCTCATCTCAGAAAAATGAATGGAGCTCCTTTTGAACGCGTTCTCCACGATGGAATCGGCATTCTGGATTACCCCGACGGTTACGATCGAATAGCTTCCCAGGTGCGAACCAATTATCAGCGGCTGGTCGTCATAATCACTAATGACCCCTATTCCGGTATATCCCTTCATTTTAAGGATGTCATCCTCAAACTTGCTCCTGAACTGGGTGTTGGTGATGTCATGGATGAACCTGATATAGGCGCCTCCGTTCAGGGTCGCCATGCCTCCCCGCTTGGTGCCCAGATGGGAATGATAATCGGTTCCATAAAACAAATCAGGAACACAGTCTTGCCTTGATGCCACTCCAAAAAAACCACCCATTTGAACCCTTTCTGAAATTTTCTAATCCTAAATCAAAACTTTTTTCCTTCAGCCCGAAACCTTTACTCCGGCAGTCCCGCCCGTTCAAAGCAGGACGATCAGCCGCTCCTTTTTCTCAAGTATTGCCCTGTCGGTACCAAGTCCGTCAAGGCCAATAATACCTGCCCCGGAACCCTTCCCGCAACATCCCGGCCGAGGCGAATAATCGTTCCTCCCGACCCTTCGAAAATACAGGTTTACAGGGTATAAACATTAACACTAAATCAAAGAAGCGGAAAGCCCCCGTACCATCAACATCAGCCTCTCTGGCAAACGAAGGGGGCATAAAAATGCAGGCACTCAACTGAAGAAAAGCTCCTTCATTCGAGAAAAAGCATCATAACCCCTGTCTTTTCAGGCATTAGATGAAAAAATATCTAGAAAAATACCTGCTCCCGTCATATACTCACTTTGAGGTCTAACAAGATAGGGGGAGATTTATGAAGAGGAACTTCTTGTGCGCTACCTTTCTAACGGGCTTGCTTATGCTCTTTTCAGCCTGCGGCCCCAATCCCGAACAACAGCTCATCACGGCTATTGACAGCGGAGACTTTGCGGCTGTCAAGTTGCTGATTGAACAGGGGATCGACGTAAACACCAGGCTTGCCGGAGGAAGAAATATCCTGATGCACGCTGCCGAAAAAGGTGAAAAGGAAATCGTTGAAATGCTCCTGGAGAAGTCAGTCAAGGTGGACTCCAAAGATATGGCGGGCCAGGCCGCCCTGTACCTGGCGGCCTCCAACGGCCACACCGATGTGGTCAACATTCTTCTGGATGCGGGAGCTGATCCCGACCTGACTGACTCCGACGGCAAAACAACGCTTATCGCGGCTGCCGCAGGTGGTCACCTGGACACTGTCAAGGCCCTGCATGAGGGAGGAGCTGACATCGGCAAAGCTGATAATGGTTCCCAGCCAGCCCTTTTCCATGCGTCCATTGCGGGCCATGACGAGGTTGTCCGTTGTCTGATTGAGAGCGGCGCTGATGTCGACAGGCAGAATTTCGAAGAGTGTACGGCTCTGGTAGCAGCCGCTGCCAATGGCCATGCCGAGGTTGTGAATGCCCTCCTCGAGGGAGGAGCTAAGGTTAATTCCATTGACCAGGAAGGCTGCACTGCCTTGATAAGAGCGGCTGAAAACGGTCACGTGGGAGCAGCCGAATACCTGGTGCAGTACAAGGCCGGGCTTAACGCTCGGGACAGGACCGATCGGACGCCTTTGATGCGCGCCGCTGAGCAGGGCAAATCACAAATGGTCGACTTCCTTGTTTCCAAAAAAGCGGATGTCAATGCCTGCGACAAATCGATGCAGACCGCACTGTTATGGGCCGCCCTCAGGGGTCATACTGATGTCGTGAGGATCCTGGTCGAAAACCGGGCCGACCTCAACGCCCCGGATTCAAACGGCTGGACACCTCTTAAATGGGCAGAGAATAAAGGGCATACCGAGACAGTGGCCCTCCTCAAGGAAGCCGGAGCAAAATGATACCGGTCTCCTGACACTGGCCTTTATTTCTGACAGGCTTGCTACTGCAGGCCCGGCGTATTGACAGGGTCCGCCATGGCCCGAGGCAGGGGAACCCATGGCGCTGCTCTTATTCGGTCCGGCCTCGCGCCGCTTGCCAGGCCATGGTTCATCCAGGTTGAAAGAGGATTCAGGCTGGATCAGCCGCAGAATGCGCCCGCTCGGCCTGTCCCGACACTGCTGTTATCGGGAGAACGGGGATAACCGTCAATCACCAAACCTGGATGTTCACCATGTTGAAAAAAGCAGAAGAAGACCGCTTGCCGGCCCCACTCACCATGCTGTTTACCCTCCTCTGTTTATTACTCCCGCCAGGAAATGTGGCCGGAGAGGCACTGGATGATTGGACGGCAGAGTCGCAGCGGGAGGAAATCAGGCCGCTGTTCAACAGGAACCGGAACCTCCTATTCAAAGGAGAACCGACCATTTCAATTTCCGGAAACGGAAAGCCTTCCGCGAATGGCTGGTGGACCCGGCTGGTGGACATCTCTCCCGGCGGTTATTTTCTCTTCAGAACCAATTTCATAGCGGAGAAAGTGGAAGACCCGGGCCGGTCCGTTCTAGCGCGGATTGTCTGGCTGGACAAGGAAGGTCTCCCGACAGGGCATCCCGAATATCCACCCGCGCAGCCGGCTGCAGACAGCCGGGGATGGACTGCCATTCAGCATGCCTGCCAGGCCCCGGAAAACGCGGTCAAGGCAAAGCTGGAACTGGTCTTTCGGTGGGACTCTGACGGCAGGGTCCGTTTCGGGGGCACCTCCCTGGCCGAAACCAGTCCGCCGCAGCCCAGGGAAGTGAAGATTGCCGCTATCCATTTCCGTCCGCGCAACAGCGCTTCGTCCCTTGAAAACCTGGAGAGGTTTGCCGGGTTTATCAGGCAGGCGGCCGGCAGGGATGCCGATATTGTATGCCTGCCGGAAGGGATAACCATGGTCGGCACACAAATGAACTACCTGGAGGCCGGAGAACCCGTCCCAGGGCCAACAACGGATTTCATGGGTGGAGTCGCCCGGGAGCACCGGCTTTACCTGGTGGTAAACCTCTATGAGCGCGAACACGAGGCTGTTTACAACACTTCGGTGCTGCTGGACCGGACAGGAGGAATTGCCGGAACGTACCGCAAGGTATGCCTTCCCAGGGAGGAAATAGACGGAGGCCTCACCCCCGGAGAATCCTTTCCGGTTTTTGAAACTGATTTCGGGAAGATCGGCATGATGACCTGCTGGGACCTGTTCTTTCCGGAAGCGGCGCGGGCACTGGCCGGAAAAGGGGCTGAAATCATCTTTCTTCCCATCTGGGGAGGCAACCTGACCCTGGCTGAGGCCCGGGCTATCGAAAACCAGGTGTACCTCACAACCTCCTCCTACGACATGAAAACCGGGGTATTCGATCTGGAAGGAAAGTTGATAGTTGAAGGGACTGAAGCTCACCCCGTAGCCATGGTCTCCATTGACCTGAACCAACGAAAAATCTGGCCCTGGTTGGGGGATTTCAGGAATAGAATTCCGAGGGAAAAGCCCCCGTCGTGGTAAAAAATCCCGGCCTCTTTCCTTTGGACGGTTGAAAACCTTTCAATCCTCGACCCACGGCGGGACCGGCGGGATGCCGAAAAAAACCTCCCGTAAATTCCGGGTATTGATTTCGCGGTATTCTTCCACGGCCCTGCGGCAGGAATCATGCATTTCCTGCAGCCTGGAAGGATCATCAAGCAGTCGAGCCAGGGCTGCCAGGAATTCTTCACTGCTCTCAACGGAAAGCAGGCAGTCACGAAAAATCTCCGGGACCCCGGTCATGGAATAGGAAGTGCCGACGACCGGGACCCCGTAGGCAAAGGATTCAATTATCTTGATCTTCAGCCCCGTACCCGCATTAATCGGAGACACTGTTAAATCCGCTTTGCCGTAGGCATCCGCAAGGTCTTCCACCTCCCCCATCCGGACAAT
>CAZOGT010000195.1:0-6236 GCA_964579015.1 uncultured Acidobacteriota bacterium
CAGGGCAATAGGGCCGCCTCCCTTCGGGAGCGGAAACTGGCAGTTTCCGACTACACTCCCTGTTCCGCTTGCACGACACAGGATCCGAGGATCGGACCTGCCACAGAACGGTCTTCAACCAATTATTGGCAATGAATCGGCAAATGAGGTATAAACACCCTGCATGGGAAATGATATTGCAGTCATCGGATTCGACGCCGACGACACTCTCTGGATCAACGAGACCTACTACCTGGAAACCGAAAAGGAATTCTGCCGGCTGATGGCGGATTACCGGGAGACTCCCGGCGAAATCTCAGCTGAACTCTTCAACACCGAAATCACCAACATGGAGCTTTACGGCTACGGGATCAAGGCCTTTACCCTCTCCCTTGTAGAGACCGCCCTCAGAATCAGCGGCAACCAGGTTTCCCAGGCTACAATCGCACGAATAATTGAGCTGGGAAAGGAACAGCTGAACAAGCCGCTGGTCCTGCTTGATAATGTGAGGGATATCCTGGAACAGCTGAGCATGGACTACCGCCTCATCGTGGTCACCAAGGGAGACCTACTCGACCAGGAGCGGAAGCTGCAGCGATCAGGCCTCGAGCAATATTTTCACCACATCGAGATCATGAGCGACAAAAAAGAATCAGACTACCTGAAACTTCTTCGGCACCTTGATATCGAGCCGGGGCAGTTCATGATGGTAGGGAATTCACTCCGTTCCGATATCATCCCGGTTCTCAATATTGGGGGATACGCGGTCTACGTGCCCTTCCACACCACCTGGGAACATGAACATGCAGATGAAAGCAGCATCACCAGTTCAATGTTTAGAAAAATCGAAAAGATCAGCCAGGTTGCCGCGGTCATTGACGGCAGGCTGATTCGAAGGGGATGATATTCAAGAACGTCAGGCGGATCCGAAAGGCCGCCAGTAGAAGGGGCACCCGGTGAACCAGCCCAGCCTGAGCCGGGTAAAAATAACATGAAACAACAGCTTAGATTCATCAGCCTCTACCTCCTGCCAATCACAATTCTCCTCCTGGCAGCTGGATGCGCCGGAAATGAAGGCCAGGAGTCGGAAATCCCTATCTTCGAATCCAAACCTTCTGAATGGGTTGACCCCATGATCGGCACCGGGGCCCATGGCCATACCCATCCCGGGGCCTCCGTACCATTCGGCATGATCCAGGTCGGCCCCACCAACGGGGATGAAGGATGGGACTGGAGCTCCGGATACCACTATTCATCGGACCGGACAATCGGCTTCGCTCACACCCACCTGAGCGGCACCGGGATCGGAGACCTGAACGATATCCTGCTCCTACCGGCCGTGGAACCGCTGGTGGAAGTAACCTCAAACGAAGGGGTCGTTAATACCGGGTCCAGATTCAGCCATTCTGAAGAGACCGCCAAAGCAGGGTACTACAAGGTTCGGCTGTCCGACTACGACATCACCGCTGAAATGACCGCCTCCGCCAGGGCGGGAATACACCGCTACACCTATCCGGCCGGCAGGGAACAACTTGTTATCATCGACCTGGACACCTCCATCAACTGGGACTCGACAGTCGACACCCGAATTACCTCCCGGACGGATTCCCTGCTCTCCGGATACCGGTTTTCCGAGGGATGGGCCCCCAACCAGAAGGTCTTCTTCGCCCTCGAATTTTCCCGGCCCTGGATCAGCCTCTCAGCCAGGGAAAGAAGGATTGAAGAAACAGATGGCAGGGGCCTGGTTAACACCTTGAAATTCCCTCCTTCCGAAGAGCCGCTGCTAGCAAGAATCGCCATTTCCCCGGTAGATGAAGACGGGGCGGTCGCCAACCTGCGCCAGGAGATCCCGGAATGGGATTTCGATGCGGTGCGGGAAGCGGCCCGGCGGCAATGGAACGGGGAACTCGGAAAAATCCAGGTTTCGACAGACAATGAGGAACTGAAGACGGTGTTTTATACCGCCCTCTATCACTCCTTCCTGGCCCCGGTGAATTTCAGTGATGTTGACGGAAGATACCGTACCGAGGATGACGAGATAGTAAAGGCCGAAGGATTTAATAACTACTCCCTCTTTTCCCTCTGGGACACCTTCCGGAGCGCCCATCCTCTCTATACCATCGTGCAGCCCGAACGGGTCTCCGACATGGTCAAGTCAATGCTGGCCACCTATCAGGAGCAGGGCCTGCCCCCGAAATGGCAGCTCTGGCGCAACGAAAACAACTGCATGATCGGATACCATTCAGTTCCGGTCATGGCTGACGCGATCATGAAAGGCCTGCTGGAGGAGGACCGCCGGGAGGAGGCCTACCAGGCAATGACCGCGGCCGCCAACCAGGAACTTGACGGCATCAATTATGCCGCTGACCTGGAGGCCATTCCGGCCGAAGAAGTCAACCAGTCAGTATCAAAAGCCCTGGAATACGCCTATGATGACTGGTGCATCGCCGGGGTGGCGGGGCTGCTGGGGAAAGAGGAGGACCGCGCCCACTATTTGGAGCGCTCCCGGCTCTACAGCAAATACTATGACCCGGAGACCGGGTTCATGCGGGGCGTAAATAGCGACGGAAGCTTCACCACGCCTTTCAACCCAAATTTTTCCGATCACACCAGGTCGGATTACGTGGAAGGCAACGCCTGGCAATGGACCTGGTTTGTCCCTCATGATCCGGAGGGCCTGATGGAACTGATGGGGGGCCGGGAACAATTTGTCGCAAGACTGGATGAACTGTTCACCGCTGAATCGAAGCTGGAGGGCGAGAATGTATCTTCCGACATCTCAGGCCTGATCGGCCAGTACGCCCACGGAAACGAGCCCGTTCATCACGTCGCCTACCTTTACAACTATGCGGTAATGCACCACAGGACCGCTGAAAAAACAGATGAAATCATGTCTACCCTATACCGCACCGGGCCGGAAGGGCTCTCCGGCAACGAGGACTGCGGACAGATGTCGGCCTGGTACGTGCTTTCCGCCATGGGGTTTCACCCCGTTAACCCGGCGGATGGGGAGTACGCGATCGGGCGGCCCATGTTTGACCAGGTCGCAATCCCGGTGCGAAACGGTTCCGCGGTATTCATGATCATCGCAAAAAATAACAGCCCGGATAATAAATATGCCCAGTCAATGAAACTGGACGGGCGGGAACTGGACAGGCCCTTTATCAGCCATTCCGATATTATGAAGGGAGGAACCCTGGAAATCGAGATGGGGCCTGATCCCGGAAACTGAAAAAAGATGTCAGGCTATGAATTTCCTGTAACCGGGAATCGCAAGCAATCCCATCCCGACGAGGATCAGGGCTGCGGGTTCAGGAACCGATGTCGTACCAACGCCCCTGTATCCCGTAACGTGAGATATGCTTTTGGCTACGCCCTTCTTATTGAAAATCTCTGATTCAAGCTGGATAAACCCGCCGGACTGAAGCGGGGCTTCGAGCTCATAGAAGAGCCAGTTGTTGCCGGCCTTGATGGAAAGATGAGTGACCTCACCTTCCCCTCCCCACCAGAAAATTCCGTTATTGTAATCCCAGACCCAGAGATAGGATGTTTCAAAAAAACCGCCGGCCCACTGGAGATCAGTAATCCCGGTAAGCTCAATCGCGTCGCTGAGACTGTTATTGTTCCCATTCTGCAGTTCACCTATCTGGTCAAGGTCGTCCATGGTCAGGGTTACCGGATCCGCAAACAGCCCGGTACAGGACATGGCCGCAAATACAACAAAAACTGCTAACAACTTTTTAATGCTCATTTCAATTTTCCCTTATCGATTCAATCTCATGAATAATGTGCGATTTTGTTCTACAACCAAGATTTTGCAAAAAGTGTTCCAAAAAAGTCATATATCATAAAAGATAACAAATCACTTCTCAATGTTTACATATAATTATTTGAAAATAAAAGATTTATGTCTACATATTTTTTGAGTAACAAAATTAACAGAGTCGAGTACTACCTGCCACTTTAGCAGAATAAAAGGAATTATCCATTAATGTGTGTAATCTATTACATATGTGTAACATAGTTCCAATACCAAAGGCATCGTTGTCGTATCGGGCTGGATTGAATGGACTGCATGGACTGGATGCACGATAGATGGGGGCCTGCCGCATGCGGCATTTCAGCGGATGCGAACCCGGGAGAGGATGATTCAACCTGGAGCTGGAGGATCCGGACTCGACAGGGCCACATCTTCAGGGGCTACCAGAAGTAGGCATAGAAGGCTAATACCGCTCCCAGAATTATGGCGGAATGGGCCACGTCCCAGCGATCCCAGCTCTCCCTGGTCTCTTGTTTCTGGGCACTGGTTACGGAGCCGAAGGTCAGGCCCTCCAGCTGTTCGGCCTGCGGTTTCCTGGTGAAGGCCGAAACCAGGGCAATCAGCAGGCAGGTGAAGACAAAAAGGAACTCGCAGAAATGGAGCCAGTTCAGGGACACGAACCAGTCCAGCATCCCCCCCGGTTCCAGGTGTTCACGGAATACGACCAGGAAGAGCCGGGCCATTCCGATTGAGAAACCGGCCACCAGACCGTAAAGCCCCCCGGCCGCGGTTACCCGCCTGGAAAAAACACCCATCATGAATACCGCCGCGATAGCCGGCGCAATCAGGGATTGTACAATCTGCAGGTATTCGTAGAGCACATCGGCGATCATGCTCATAACCGGAATCCAGAGGACCCCGAGCAATACTACTCCGGCGGTGGCCATCCTGCCGACTTTAACCAGGTGTTTCTCTGTTGAATCAGGCCTGAACTTATTGTAGAAATCGACGGTAAAAAGGGTAGCCGAAGAATTGAAGAGGGAAGCCAGGGAGCTCATCAGGGCAGCGATCAAACCGCCTATCACGATCCCTTTCATCCCGACCGGCAGCAGGGTCGAGACCAGGGCCGGAAAAGCGGAGTCCGAATCCGGTATGGCCACCAATCCTTTCTGGTTCAGAGCAAAGGCGATCATCCCGGGAACCAGGAAAATGAACACCGGGAGCAGTTTCAGGTACCCGGCGAAAATGGCGCCCCGGCGGGCCTGTTTCTGGTCCCGGGCCGAAAGGGTCCGCTGCACGATGTACTGGTCCGTGCACCAGTACCAGAACCCTATCACTGCTGAGCCGAAGATCATTCCGGTCCAGGGGAAATCAGGGTCTGAAGCCGCCCTCATCAGGTGCATCTGGTCACCGCAGATCCTCTCCAGTTCCCCCCATCCCCCCAGCCGGGAAAGCCCGATCACCAGGATGGCTATGGACCCGGCCAGCAGGACCGGGACCTGGAGAACGGAAGTGTACAGGACCGAACGCATCCCCCCGAGCACCGTGTAGATCCCGGTTACCAGTACCAGGGAGAGGGCCCCTATCCAGAAGAAATCGATGCCCATCCACTCATCAATGCCGAGGACCGTCTTCAGCACAACGCCTCCCGCGTAGACGGTGACCGCCACCTTGGTCAGGACGTAGCTCACCAGGGAAATAATTGAAAGGAAGGACCTGGCGCCCGGGCAGTACCGTTTCTCCAGGAATTCCGGCATGGTGAAGACCCTGCTCCTGGCGTAAAAGGGGACAAAGACCCATCCCAGGACCAGGACAATCCAGGCGTGCATCTCGAAATGCCCCATTGCCATTCCGCTCTTATACCCGGTTCCGGCCAGGCCCACGATATGCTCGGACCCGATATTGGAGGCAAAAATGGAGGCGCCCACAGCCAGCCAGCCCACGTTCCTGCCGGCAAGAAAATAGTCTGCTGAAGTCTCCTCCCGCTGCCGCAGTACCCACCAGACTATTCCGGCCAGTCCGCAAAAAAACGCGAGCAACGCAATCCAGTCCCAATAGCTGAAGCCCGTAACAGCTGTTCCTGACAATGGTATTCCTCCCCCTTTTCCCCTGGTCTGGAATAGATTGTTCATGATTCTATGGGGATTCCGCCTCTCAATCAAGCGCCGGATCGGACAATTTTCAGGCCGGAAAGGAGCACGCCGCCGGCATGGACTTCCACTCATGAACCCGGGAGGAGGCGCACGGGAGAAAACCGTCAATCAACAGCCCTGCGGTTATGTACTACAATGTAGCCAATGAATCATGAAGAAGAAAGACGGGCTTTTCTGGTGGTGCTGGACGGCTTTGGAATCGGGGCAGCCCCTGACGCAGGTGATTTCGGAGACCGGGGGGCCGACACCCTGGGGCACATAGCGGAGGCCTGTTTCCAGGGAAGGGCTGACATGAGGCCCTCCGGGACCGGCCCTCTCCGCCTGCCTTTTATGGAATCAGTGGG
>CAZOGT010000196.1:0-6224 GCA_964579015.1 uncultured Acidobacteriota bacterium
AATCAATAACGGAGAAGGGGCCGGACAGACCGTGTCTCACCTGCACCTCCACCTGCTGGGAGGCAGGCCTTTCTCCTGGCCCCCGGGATAAGGGATTTCGCGGCCCTCAACAAAGTGAACTGGATTCCAATCAGCAGCTGAAGTCCCGGTACGGATTTTCAGCTGGGAGCCTGAACAATATGACTGACGAAAAAACGCCCCCCATCAAGCCTGAATTACTCGAGATCCTGAGGTGCCCCCTGGCGGTACGCTCCACTGAATACGGAGAGGATCCAGGGCGCCTGACCCTGGTCCGAGACTGCTGGCTGGTCTGTGAAGACAACGGCTACAAATACCCGATCCGGGACGGTATACCGGTTATGCTGATCGAGGAGGGTGAAAAATGGAAGGATACCGCGGTTGAAGACCTTCCCGTACCCCCGCCCGGGGAATAACCAGGCCGGCCGATGGGAATCAGCGAAACACGTTTTTCATCATAAACAGCACATTGGCGGGCCGTTCAGCCAGCCGTCGCACGTAGTAAGGAGCCCACTCCGTTCCAAACGGCACGTAAACCCTGACATTGTACCCTTCTTCCCTGAGGCTGAACTGCAGGTCCCGCCTCACCCCGTACAGCATCTGGAATTCAAAAGCTGACCCAGGAATCCCGTTCCGGTCAACAAACTCCCTGGTGTGGCGTATCATCTTCTCGTCATGGGTGGCAATCGCTGAGAAACCTCCTGAGGCGAGCATTATTTCCGCGAGCTTCATGAAATTCCGGTCCACGTCCGCCTTGCGCGGAAAAGCTACGCCGGGCGGCTCCATGTAGGCTCCCTTACAAAGCCTGATATTGCTCCCCAGCTCGCACAGGCTCCTGACATCATCCTCGCTCCGGTAGAGATAGGACTGGATAACGATCCCCACATGCCCGGGCCCGAATTCCGCGAGCTGTTCCCTGAACAGGTCCAGGGTAACCTGGGTGACGGAGGAATCCTCCATGTCAATGCGGACAAAGCTGTTAAGGCCTGCCGCCTTTTCTACAATCCGGCTGAGATTCTCCCTGCAGAGCCCGGCGTCGATCTCCAGGCCCAGCTGGGTCAGCTTCAGGGAAACCGGGGAATTCAGGCCATGGTCACTTATATCCTGGAGAGCCTGCAGGTAGCGGCCGGTCATTTCCCTGGCCTCCCCGGGCAGTCTCACCCCTTCCCCGAGCAGGTCCAGGGTGGATCGGATACCGGCCTGCTCAAATTCCCGCACCACGGGTATGGTCTCTTCCAGGGTGCTTCCGGCCACGAACCTGTCCACCATCCCCGATTTCCGGCCTGCAAAGGAGATGAAATCAATAAACCCCCGGTTCCCTGCCATCCGCAGCATCATGGTCCGTAGCATTTCCACTGCTCCACCTTAACGCAAGATTGAAAATGTCAACTGGAATTTCGGTCGTACCTGGCCGTTACCACGGTTTTAATCCCACCCCGTACGTTGAAGTCTCCTTTGACTTCGCAACGGATGGGGGAGCAGGCAGCCACCAGGTCATCAAGGATCCTGTTGGTCACGTGTTCGTGAAATATCCCCTGGTCACGGTAGGAAAAAAGATACAGCTTCAGCGACTTGAGTTCGATGATTTCCCGGTCGGGAACATAGGTTATGTAAATAGTCCCGAAATCAGGCTGGCCGGTCCTGGGGCAGACCGCGGTGAATTCGGGGCATGAAATGGCCACCTCATATTCCCGGCCCTGGTACTGATTGGGAACTGTTTCAAGTTTCATAACCCGGAATTATTGACCTGGAGGAGTATTGATGTCAACTGCCAGGCTTTTCGACCGGGGTTGTCTTGGCAGTGTAGAGATACCTCTTTATTTTCCTGGTCGTGGTCTTTTCAAACTCCTCGTTCCTCAGGCTGAAATGCCTGATTTTCTTATAGTTCGCCAGGGTCTTGTTGACATTTTTTACCACCCCGGAAATCACCTCTTCAATCTTTTCGTCATCGTAGTTGGAGGCGCCGAATTCATCGTCAAAGCCCTCGGTATTGGGCACGATGATCGCCTGGACCTCGGTTCTGGCAGGGTCACGGTCGATTCCTCCCCAGACCAGAGATTCCAGGACAAACTTGCTTTCGCCCAGGATATATTCAATTTCCTCGGGGTACACATTCTTTCCGTTCGGCGTGACGATTACTGATTTGCGGCGGCCGTTGATAAACAGAAAACCCGCCTTATCAAGGTACCCAAGGTCCCCAGTATGAAGCCATCCGTCTTTGAGCACCTCGGCGGTCGCAGCCTGGTTCTTGTAATATCCCTGCATGACGCAGGGGCCCCGGACCACGATTTCGTCATCAACTATCTTCACCTCGGCGTTCGGCAGGGGAATTCCAGCGGCCCCGTCCCTGAAGGCATCCATGCGGTTCACCGCAACGATCGGGGAAAATTCAGTCAGACCATAGCCCTGCAGAAACGCGATTCCCAGGTCCCTAAATCCCCGGGATACCTCCGGGGATACCGCCGCTCCGCCTGAAATAAACATTCGCAGATTTCCGCCCACCTTATTGTGAACCTGGGCAAAGATCTTCCGGCGGACAGAGACCCTTAAAAACGTTTCCAAAAAGGAGGCAATGCCTTTGGCAACGGTGAATTTTTTAGCTCCTTTGGCCTCTATTCCAGCCTTTATCTTCTTGTAGATCGCCTCAAACAGCGCCGGAACCCCCAGCATTACCGTTGCCCTGGTTTCCACCAGGTTGTCGACAATCTTGCGCAGGCTCTCCGCATGGCAGACCGTTGCCCCGTGATAAATGGCCGTCAACATTCCGGCGGTCGATTCATAGGTGTGATGCAGGGGCAGTACCGAGAGCATCGTGTCATTCGCCACGGAAAGGTTAAAGGAGACACCCAGGACATTCTCTGTTATGTTACGGTGGGTCAGCACCACCCCCTTGGCGGTTCCAGTAGTGCCGGAGGTGAAAATTATGGCCGCCGTATCGTCCGGGAGAACTTCAGATTCAGCGTACCCTAAATCATTTTCCCTGATTCTTTCAGCCCCCCTGTCCAGGGCTTCCTGGTAGGAAAGGTTGATGTTCGCCCCGGGACCGTCCATGGACATCACCATTTCCAAAGCGGGAATGGCCCGGACCGCCTGCTCAGCCTTACTGAAAAAGGCATCGGAAACCACCAGCATCCTGGTATCGGAGAAATCAAGAATGTGCCTGATTTCGCGCTCCTTCAGGTCGCGGTCCACAGGAACGGCGACCATTCCCGAAGTTACCGCCGCCAGGTAGGCGACCACCCATTCAGTACGGTTTTCACCCAGGATGGCGATCCGATCTCCCTTTGCGAGACCCAACTCCAGGTAACATGTGGCGAGCTCCGCAACCCTTTCTTTAAGCTGGTTGTATGTTAAAGGCTGGAAAACACCATCCCTTTTGCTCTTAAGGGCATCCCGGTCCTGGTAGCGGCGGCAGGCCTTGAAAAGTATTTCCCTGATCGTTTCAACAGGATAAGTCTTAAAAGCTTCCTTATATTTCATGTATCCATAATCCCCTGTAACCCGGATAAATTCAATGACGTATATCTTCTTTAATATGGTCCGGGGCGGCCATTATACTGGTTAATAGGTTAGATTGAGGTTAGAGTCTCTTTAAATCCGGGGGGACCATGAAAAACAGAAAAGGTGAAAAAATCGGCTGGATTGGGGGCTGGCTGGGCAGCTACTCGTGGGTGCTTGCCCTGTCAATAGTATTCTTTGCCCAGGGAAAAGCAAGCCCCGGGTTCTACGGAATCCTGATCTTCCTGATAGCGGTGATAGTGATGTATGCCGCATCGCCCTGGCGCAATCCGAAAACCCCTTACTGGCAGCTGCTCCTGCCCTTCTATCTTTTGTTCACCTCTGCCGTCATCTGGGTGATCAAGGGCTACGGCCAGGCAGCCCTGGAGGGTTTCAGCTGGTGGCAGCTGCTGCCTGTCCTGCCGATTCTCCTCCCGCTTTTCATTCTTGGAAACAAGAAATGGGACAGGGAATAGACAGGGAAGAATCCCCGCGGGCCCTTAGATTCCGGGTTTACCCGGAACAGAAATAACCTACGGATTCAGCCAGGTGGTATATACTTGAAACAGGGGCAGTTCAAAACCGGGAATATCCAGCAGAAAAATTCTTTAAAACTGAACAAATCCAGGCCGGGCATGCTCTATAAATATAGATTAGGAGCAAAGAATCATGGAAAAGAAAAAAAATCTTAGATTGAACATTGGTTTTAAAGGCATCCGGATCCCTTTGATACTGGGAGGGATCGTACTCGCCTTCTGCTCTTTTTCCATGCTTTCCGCAGACAACTACTATCCTCCCCGGGTCAGCTACATTGAAGGAGGGGTCTCCTACGAATCAGCAGGAGATGTCGACTGGTCATCCGCAGCAGTCAACCTTCCCATTTTCAGGGGGGACCGCCTGTTTGCCAGGCCCGATGCAAGGTCAGAGGTGGAATTCGGTTATAACAGTTTTCTGCGCATGGACGGGAACACGGATGTAGTATTCAGTCACCTGTCAGAAAAAGCCGCGAGTATCAACCTGACCCTGGGATCGATCATCATCCGTTCCGGGAAAGGCTTTCGCCTGGACGTTCAGACCCGGGTGGGAATGGTCCGGCTTGACCAGAGAGGGCTCTACCGCATCGACACCCAGGAAAACGGCCTTACCAGGATCATGGTAAGAAAAGGTGAAGCCGAAATCGTTGACGGAAATGAGAAGCTGAAGATCAGGGACGGCCAGATGACCACCTTCGGGGGCGATCCAACACTGCAGCAGGCTGCCTATGAAAACTTCGAGGATGATTTCGACATCTGGAGCAGCCGCAGGGACGCGCTCTATGCCTCCAGCAAGTCCGTAGAATATGTCGGAAATTACTACCCGGGTATCTACACCCTTGACAACTACGGGTACTGGCGAACCTATCCGACCATTGGGAGGGTCTGGATTCCCAGGGTTGGATCGGGATGGGTCCCCTATCGTTCCGGATTGTGGCTCGACTTCTCAATCGGCTGGACATGGCTGAGCTACGAACCATGGGGATGGCTCCCCTATCACTACGGAAACTGGCACTATTACGAACCCTACGGCCACTGGGTCTGGTCCCCCGGCTTCTATGGTGGCTACACCAGCTTCGGGGCATGGTCTCCCCATCGCGTGAACTTCTACTATGGGAACGGTTACATCGGCTGGGCACCCAGGACCTGGGGCTACGGAAGCCGCCCCAACAATACCATCATCAACAACAACACCATTATCGTTAATAACAACAACAATAACATTAACTCCGACAGGGGCATGACCGTGGTCAAGGCGACTGATTTTTCACGGCGCCGGGTGGAAACAAACATGGTCAGCAATGTACCCTCAAGTGTCAGGAACAGCTTCAAGGCCGGCCTGCCTGAGGACATCTCCAGAACCAGCCGCTCATCCCTGGCTGCCGGAAATGCATCCCGGAGCCGTTCCGCGGCTGAGGGGAATGTATCCACAGCAGCTAACAGCAGGACTGCAGTCGCCAGTAAAGCCGGAAGCAGGTCCATTGACCGGACCCCGGACGCCGCTTCCCGCGAGGCCGATTACAAAGAATCCAGGGGTTCAGCCGGTACCGTGTCGAGGTCTCCCAACACCTCCGCCTCCACCAGAAGTGAGATTACTACCAGGGAAAGAACCACTGCTTCTCCTGATTCCGCGGCAGGTGCCGCTGCCAGGAACAGCTCCAGGCTCTCTTCCGGGAACGTCAGGGAGATCCCTTCCAGAAGCAGCAGTTCGCCAGGAAGCGCAGCACAGCCAAGGACCTCGACTTCGACCGGGAACCTGACCAGGGAAAGAACCACTGCCTCCCCTGATTCAGGGGCAGGTGCCGCTGCCAGGAACAGCTCCAGGCTCTCTTCCGGGAACGTCAGGGAGATCCCTTCCAGGAACTATGCCCGGTCTAATACTGATTCCGGCAGCGCCTCCGCCACCATGGGGACCTCCTCCGGTGCCAGGGTAAGCTCTATTGAATCAAGGGTCAGAAGCCTGACCGGATCGAGTGCGACGCCCCGAATCAACACTGACAACAGCGCCGCCAGGGCTACATCCAGTAAAACATACCGGGACCGTTCATCCGGGACCAGCTTCTGGGGAAGGATTTTCGGGAGTTCGAGTTCATCGTCCCGGAATTCAGGCTCAAGCGGCTCCTATACAAGGTCCAGGTCTTCCGGAAGCTCCGGCAGCGTCTCCAGGCCGAGCAG
>CAZOGT010000197.1:0-6144 GCA_964579015.1 uncultured Acidobacteriota bacterium
AGTACTGATATAGAGGAGCGGGACACGCTCGTGCAGGTCATGTATTACCTGGGGGTGGAACCGGAAGAAGGCCTCATTGACATTCCGGGAAAGCGGCTGGCTGAGCATGATTCCGTCACGGTTGTTGTCATGGGCAGTGTACTTGCCCCAGAACGGCGGGGAAGTCCGCGGAATGTCTTCATACTCCTCAATTTTTTTTGTGTGGCGATAGTACCAGTCCACCTGCCGGTTCCACCCGTCAGTCTCCAGGACCGGGATGATCAGGGTAATGACGTTTTCTCGGATCTCCCTGATGAAAGGATCCTCGCTCACGGCCAGGCGGTAGGCCATTTCCATCAGCATTTCCGGGCTCCCTGTTTCAGGGGAATGCAGGCCTCCGGTCAACATGTAAAAAGGTTTTGCCTCGGAAATGAGGGCTTTCATCTCCTCCTCATCGCACTGGCGGGGGTCAGCCAGCCTGCGGGTCTTTTCGCGGTAAAGGTCCAGGTTGCCGATGGTGGGGCCATCCGCGACCGCTACGGCGATCATCATGTTTCCTTCGTGGCTTCTGCCGATTTCGAAAACCGCGACCCGGTCACTGGAGGCTTCCAGTTCCCGGAAGTAGCGTACTATGTCCCGGTAATAGGTCATGTGCCCGGGAGCCCCGGTCACATAGCCCAGAACCTCGTGGGGCGCCGGAACTTCTTCCGAGAAAGGGAGGTGGTCCACCAGGGGGGTTGTGTATTTCGCATCAGTGGTGTATTCCCTGATTTTTCTGGTTGCCTCCTCGTCGATTCTCTGGCCGGCAGGGAGGGGCAGCACCAGGGACAGTAAAATAATGAATGCCGCGGCAAAGCCTTTTTTTCTCATGATTCGTCTCGCTTTCAGGAATCGCCCGCAAAACAGGCTCTGCTAGAGATTAAACTCACCCGGTAACAGTGTCAACAGGCCCGGTCTACAGAAGTCTGTCCCCTGTAGACCGTTCACTGTAGACCGGTCGGGTCATGCATCGGGGTCCGCCCCTCCCCTTGACCAGCCGGTTTTTGCCCTTCCGCAACGGCAACCTGGTGAGAAAATCGGGTTAATCACATGGCTTGAGCCGGAGTGGGGTAAAATGGATGCTGTCATGCGAGGGTTTCCTGCCTGATTCGAATAGCGAGTGACGCGGATCGAAAAGGGAGCCGGGGAGGAGGTGTAACCATGAACAGACAGGACGCCAGCCATTCAGGAGGCTCCATTATCGAAGGACTGTCGGGGGCGGTTCCCGTGCGAATGCCGCCTGATCTGTATTCAGATCTGGCATCGTTTCGCAAACCTGATGGTCGAAAAGCGGCATGGCAGCTGGTTAACACGCTGGCCCCCTATGCTTTTCTCTGGTACCTGATGGTCAGGTCCATCCAGCTTGACTATCCCTATGTTGTGACCTTGCTGGTCGCCCTGCCCGCCGCCGCATTTCTGGTGAGGGTCTTTATCCTGTTTCATGATTGCGCCCATAATTCACTTTTCCCGTCACGAAAAGCCAACGTGTTCTTTGGATACCTGCTCGGGGTACTGGTGTTCACGTCTTATGAAGACTGGAGGAACAGCCATCTTCGTCATCATGCCACCTACGCGAACCTCGATGAGCGGGGGTTCGGAGATATCTGGACCATGACCCTGGCCGAATACCGGAACTCGTCAACGAGAGAAAGGCTGAAGTACAGGTTGTATCGTAATCCGGTGGTGCTCATCGTGCTTGGCGCGGTCTTCCTTTTTCTTCTCAGCAACCGGCTGCCCGGCCGAAATGCTGAGCCAAGGGTGCGAAGAGGCATTCTCCTGACTAACCTGCTGCTGGGAGCACTGGTGATTGCCGCTGCCCTGTTTATCGGACTGGGAACCTACCTGATGATCCAGCTGCCGGTTATCTGGCTGGCAGGCATGGCCGGAATTTGGCTCTTTTACGTTCAGCATCAGTTTCCTGATGTATACTGGAGACGCAGGAAGGACTGGGATCCCTGGAAAGCGGCCATGCAAGGGAGCTCATTTTACAGATTGCCGACCCTCCTGCGCTGGTTTTCAGGGAGTATTGGCTTTCACAACATCCATCATCTGAATCCCGTGATCCCCAATTATCAACTTAAGAATTGTTATGACTACGTTCCGGCTATGCAGTGCGTAAAGCCCTTGACAATCCTTAGCAGCCTCACCTGTGTGCGGTTGAAACTGTGGGATGAGGAGCATCAGGAAATGGTGGGATTTCCGGAGTGACAGGGTACCCCCGGCCCGGACCTGAAATTTTATGTTTGCAACCCCTGGAGAGCTGCCGCTCTTCAGGCCCGGCCATGGAATGGTGGATTAAATGTTAAAGCGGCTCGCAGAGAGATATTTTGCATTTGTTGGAAAGCGTTTTCCAGTGATGTGCGCAAGCGATGAGTTTCACTTCGTGCCCCGGGCGGAGGCTGCCGCGGATTATTACGGGCGGCTGGATAACCTTGAAGCCGACTCAATTGGAGATGCTGTCAAAGCACTGAAAAAATTTCAGAAGGAATTTTCAGAACTCCGGAAAAAAGAAGAAATCGGTTTTGAAGAGCAGGTCGACCTGGAGCTCCTTGCGGCCAGTGCGGCAGGACTGTTAATAGAGCTTGAAAACAAGGAATCCTTTCGCACTAATCCTCTTCTTTACCTGAAGATAGCATTCATTGGCCTGGACCATGCGCTGAACAAGCCCGCTGAGTCATCAAAAGAGGCGGCATCCCGTGTTTCGGGACGCTTGCAGGGCATTCCTGCCCTCCTGGAACAGGGAAGGGAAAACCTTTCTCTGATACCCGAATCACTATTCGAACATGCGATCGCCATGGCAGGGGACTGCAGGGAATACCTGGCGAACGAAGCTGTCTCGATTCTTTACAAAACGGACCGGGATGCTCTGCTTGGGCAGGGCTTCCAGAACGCTCTTGAAGCTCTCGATTCATTTAAAGAGTTTCTGATGACCTGTACCCCCCTGCCTGACAGTCATTTCTCCCCCGACACTCTGCAGGCCTCATTAAGTGATCATTTCAGGTCGACCAGGTCTTTGGATGAGATTTTTGATATTGCGGTGAATGACTGGCATGAAAACCTGGATAAACTGGAAGAAACTGGAAAAATGATCAGCCCCAATGTGCCCTGGCAGGAACTGTACCAGAGAATTTCCCCAGGCCGGATGGGGGATCTCAGCATCATTTCCCGCTACAGGCAGGAGGCAGAGAAACTGGCCGATTTTTTTGAGGAGAATGGGCTTTTAAGCAAGAATGAATGCACGGAACTGGTGATAACCGAAACCCCTGTTTACCTGAGGTCAGTGCGGGCTTCCGCTTCTTTCGGGGCTTCCTTGACTGCTGACAGCAGCGAAACAGACTTTTTCTATATCACGACCCACCGTATTGATCAGAATAATCCGGAAGCCGGAAAGCAGCTCGCGGGACGCCTGCACAGGGAGTACAAGTTCCTTACCGCTCATGAAACCGTACCCGGACACTATCTACTTGACAGTGTCCGGAGGAAGCTCAGGAATCCCGTGAGGCGTCAGATCGAGTCTCCCTTGTTTTACGAAGGATGGGCTGCCTATGCTGAAACCCTGCTGGCGGACTGCGGTTATGTCACCAGCCATAAAGACTTGTTGACGGACTTCAGGAGAAGGCTCTGGAGGGCGGCCCGCTGCCAGATTGATGCGGGCCTTGCTACCGGAAAGCTGGGGCGTGAGGAAGCGGTACAGCTGCTGAAAACCGTTGGCTTCTCAAGGCCGGAGGCGGAGAGTCAGATCAGCAGGTACGGCCTTAATCCCGGGTATCAGCTTTGCTACTGCCTGGGCAACTTCGAAATAAGGAAAATCAGGGATAAATATATCAGTGTCATGGGAGACAAGGTGTTTCATACCGTGTTGCTGGAGGGGGGAGAGATACCTTTTCAGCTGGTTGAAAAACGCATGGAAAATGCGGGCGGATGAGAGGATGGGAAGAGTGAAGGAATTCGCCGGATATCATTCTGAATGGAATTTGGGAAGCCCCGGAGGATGGGATTATCAGAGAATCACCCAGATTATCGGCAAAGCTGTCTGGGAAAGGATTGAGGAGATCAGCCCTTCAGGGGTAAACCTCGATTTTGACCACTGGGCGCTGTTCCCTGTAAACGGGTTTGTCCGGATGCTGGTTGAGGCACACCGGGAGAGGGAAGGGGGCGGCCGGGGCCTGATAGCCGTAGTTGCCGAAGAAGAGACCCTGGAAGACGTCACCGAAAACAGGAACCTGGCCAGGCATCTCGATTCGATTGACGGGATTTCGGGAGCCCTGGCAGCCCCGCGTCAATTTGAACTGAAAGACGGCAAAGTATGCCTGCAGGGCACTCCAGTCTCGACAATCTTCATGGATTTCAATACGGATGTCCTGGTCCGTCTGCATCGACAGCAGGGCCTGGAGCCGGTGTTGCAGGCGGTGAAGGAAGGCCGGGTGATCAATCCGCGCGGAACCGAGCCTATAAATGTGAAAAGCGTCTATGAAATTGTCACCGGGCGCTATAAAGGGCTGTTCCATAAAGAGATAGTGGAAAGGACCCCCTGGACCCGCCAGTTTTATCCGAGGGGTACAGAGGGACCGGGAGGAGAACCCATCAGCGATCTCATAGAGTGGACCAGGTCCAACTGGGAGCATCTGGTGCTTAAGCCCGAGAGAGGTTATTCCGGGCGGGGTGTCAGGGTGGGAGGCGTACATCCGGGTGCGGATGAAGCCGTGGAGACCGCCCTGGGCAGTGAGGACTATATTGTCCAGGAAAAGGTCCCCCTGGAACTCTGGGCGGAGGATATTCCGGTGCTGAAAGACGGGGAGGTTTGCATCGAACGTTTCCAGACCGATTTCAGGTGCCTGACCGGCCCCCGGGGCCTTTTTGGTTTCCTGGGGCGTATCGGGGGGGTCCCGACCAACGTCGGGAGCGGCGGCGGTGTACAGCCCCTCGCCATCCTTCATTCTGATATGCCTGTCCGCGAAGCTGTCAAAAGGATCAATGATGCGGTGCTTTCGGCCGATCATGGAGCCGTGGAGGAGGCGGTCCGGATGCAGAAACAGATGGCCCTTGATTTTGATTTCACCTATCTCCCTGGCCCGATCCCCATAGCATTGCGGCCGCGCCTGATAACCCCGGCACAGATCAGCGCCCTCGAGAATTATTGCCGGCAGTTGTGGTCTGACTGCCTGACAATGGAGAGGCTCTGGCTTTCCGGCCGCCTGGGAGGTATAGTCAAGATCGAGGAAGAAGAATTGGAGATAGCGAGAATGAATCCCTGGGGAGGATCACCCGCGATTATCGCTTCAGACGGCCTTTTTGGTTTTGGCGCTGAGGAGGTCCGGGCATAATGACTGGAGAGCTGTAATAGTCGTGCCAGAGGTTGGATCATGAGCATTCATGTCAAACAGAACTGGTGGGAAACCCTTTTTGACGAGACGTATCTCCTGACTGATGCCCGGTCAGTCTGTGACGATGACGTGACCAAGCGTGAAGTTGAGTTGATTTGCGAGATCCTCGACATCCGCAGGGATCACAGAATTCTCGACCTCTGCGGCGGACATGGGAGGCATTCCTTTGCGCTCTATTCGCGGGGCAACCGTAACTGTACCCTGGTTGATTATTCAGAATGCCTGCTTCGGAAAGCTCGGGAGCATGGGGTTGAGCACGGTATTCCAATTAAGATCATCAGGGCTGATGCCCGGAGAACCGGTCTCCGGCCTGACCAGTTTGACCGTGTCTGCATCCTGGGGAACTCCCTCGGCTATATCAGCGAGGATGACGCGGATGTCAGGATTATCAGGGAGGCCCGCCGACTCCTCCGTGCGGGCGGCAGGATACTGGTTGATGTCGCTGACGGGGATTATGTTCTGGAATCTTTTAATCCGGTTGCCTGGCACGAAATCGGGGAGGACACTGTTGTGTGCAGGCAGCGGGAAATACAGGAAGGTCAGCTCTGTGCCCGGGAACTGGTCCTGAGCAAGGGAAACGGCCTGGTGCGGGATGAGAGCTACTCCATTCGCCTCTTCAATGAACAAGGCATCCGGTCCCTGCTTGCGGAAAACGGATTTGTCAGCGTCATGGTCCATAAAGGGTTTTCTGCCCATGAGTTGAAGGGTGACTATGGATTCATGAACAACCGGATGGTCGCCA
>CAZOGT010000198.1:0-5946 GCA_964579015.1 uncultured Acidobacteriota bacterium
TCCCAGAACCTGGTGCAACAGGTTGTGGACGAATTGAGGGGAGCCGGGGCCTGCGTGAGTACCGGGATTTCAGCTGCCCGGACCAGCCGGGTCCTGGACGAAATGGTGAAGGATTACTATTCAGGGAAATATTCATACAAATAAACATGAATGAGGTGATCAGATGAAAAAGTCTCTCGGTGCTGAAACCATTGCCTGCCCTTCGCCGGTATGGTGCATAGGAACCTATGACCGGAACAGGAAGCCGAACATTATGACCGCGTCCTGGGCGGGAATATGTTCAAGCAGTCCCCCCGCTGTTTCCGTATCCTTGCGGAAAGCGACCTACAGCTATCAAAGCCTGATCGATTCCGGGGCCTTCACCGTGAATGTACCCTCGGATGCCTACCTGGAGGAAGCTGACTACATCGGGACCGTCTCCGGAAAAGACACGGACAAATTCCAGGTGACCGGCTTGACTCCGGTCAGTTCCGAAAAGGTTGATGCTCCCTACGTGCAGGAGTTTCCCCTGGTAGTTGAATGCAAGCTTATCCATTACCATGAGATAGGGCTGCACACGCAGTTTATCGGTGAAATCGTCGATGTAATGGTTGATCCCGATGTGCTCTCGGAAGATGGAAAAGCTGACATGGGGAAAATCAGGCCGTTTCTGTTTTCGGCTGCGGACCGAACCTACTACAGCATCGGACAGTTTATCGGGAATGCGTTTGAAATCGGGGTTAAACGCCCTGGACCGATGTCCGATTAACGGTGACGTTCAACGACGACGGTTACGCTTACGGTTACCTTGTACAACTCAGGTTTGAAGGGAGTCACACAGAATTAGTACATTCTCCCTGACACCGGGGAGAACGGCATGATGATCATGAAGCGACTGAGTTTCGAAGAGATATGGCAGGAGCTGACCCGAATCCTCCTGGCGTTGGGATTCGACAAATCCAGGGCGAAAAGATGCGCGTATATCTTCACTGAGAACAGCTGTGACGGCGTGGACTCGCACGGCCTCAACCGCTTTTCCGCCTTTGTCAGTGATGTCAGGGATGGAACCGTCAAGCCCCAGGCCGAGCCTGAATTGGTGGGATCTCTCGGTGTGATAGAGCAATGGGATGGCATGAGGGGGGCCGGCCCCCTTAACGCCGAGAGAGCGATGAACCGCGCCATCGAGCTGTCAGGCGGGCATGGCATCGGCTGTGTCGGTCTGCGCAATACCAACCACTGGATGCGGGGCGGCACCTACGGGTTGCAGGCTGCCCGGGCCGGATGCATCGGCATCTGCTGGACCAACACGATTGCTCTCATGCCGCCATGGGGGGCGGCCGAGAAGAAGATCGGGAACAATCCGATGGTCATCTGCATCCCGCGTGGCGAGGAACCCGTCCTCCTGGATATGGCGATGAGCCAGTTTTCCAATGGCAGGCTCGAAGTCCTGCGGAGGCGCGGGGAACAGCTTCCCCTGCCGGGCGGTTATGATGAGAATGGTGAACTTACCAGGGACCCCAATGCCATCCTGGAATCATTCAGGGCCCTTCCGATCGGCTACTGGAAAGGTTCCGGCCTGGCCCTGGTTCTCGACCTGGTGGGTTCCCTCCTGGCGGATGGTGATTCGACCCGCGGGATCAGCCGGCGCGAAAAGGAAACCGGTGTCTCGCAGGTATTCATGGCCATCGATATCGTGTCCCGGATGGGAGCCGACTATGTTGCGGGGAAGGTGAATGCCGTCATTGATGATTTCCTGGACACTGAGCCGCTCGAGGGAGGACCGAGGGTTCGCTATCCCGGCCAGGGCATGCTGGCGACGCGGAGAGAGAATCTCAAAAAAGGTATTCCGGTCGAGCCCGAGCTCTGGCAGATCATCCAGGGGATTTGCCCTTAATCCCAGGCACCAAATCTCAAATTTGAATGGGATCCATGCCGGTTTTGCTTGCGGGGGCCCTGCCCATGAGGTACCTTTCGAATATCGGATGCAGGATCAAAACGGGCACCGCATCAGGTTGGTCCATTTGAACAGGTGCCTGAATTCACGTTATCGAACTCCAGGAAGAGAAAACGGATTAAGCATGTCACGTAAAAACCTGTCCGGCCTCGTGCCGTTTCTATCTGAAAGTACCGCTGCAGCAGGGCTGCTGATATTGGCGGTTGTCCTCATTGCCGCGACTCCGTCGGCCTGGGCCCAGAGCTGCAGCGGAATCCCGTACATCGAATGCCAGGCCTTATATGCGCTTTACGAATCCACTGGAGGTGATGACTGGACCGACAACACCAATTGGCTGACCCCTGTCCCGGTCGAATCATGGCATGGGATAACAGTGGCGGACAGGCATGTCATCGGGGTCGTCCTTCCCTCCAACAATTTGACCGGCTCGATCCCTCCCGAGTTGGGAAACCTGGGCCGTCTCCTGAGCCTGATGCTCGATTCCAACAGGTTGACGGGAGGGATCCCGGCGGAACTGGGTGACATCGACACCCTATTGCTGCTGTGGCTTGACGGAAACAGCCTCTCCGGGGAGGTCCCTTTGTTTCTGGCGGATCCCCCCCAATATGTAGATTTGAGATACAACAATCTGCATGCTTCCAATCAAGCTGTTCTGGGGGCTATTGAAAACAGGCATTCCTATCGATTCAAATCTACCCAGACCGTCTCTCCCGAAAACCTTGCTGCCCGGGCGGCTGAGATTGACGGAAGGGAAGAGAACCGCATTCAGCTGTCCTGGGATCCAATCAGCTATGTCGAGGATGAGGGAGGCTACCAGGTTTTTTACAGGAAATCAGCTGACCCGGATTACCTCTATTACGGAATGACGGGGGACAAGAGCGCCTCCTCCATAACGGTCTCCGGTCTCGATCCCGGAGCCGAATATGATTTCAGGGTCAGGGCCGTAACCTGGGCGCATGAGTACCAGAAATTGATACCCTCCTGAATGCCCTACTATGAAGGCAGGTCTGCCTTTGATACGTTCAGCCCTCACGGTGAGCATGCTTCCGCGGCAGCCGGCACCTATTCGCGGGCCTTTCTTCCCAACTGGAAACAGGCTCCGGGGTACTGGACCGGGGTGGTTGCCCTGAATTTCGGGGGATCTGATTTCAGCCTCGACCTCGCGGCCTATGACCCCGCGGGGGCGCTGGAATCCCTGGGGCGGAATCCTGCGGCGGTTGTTGTCGGATCCGGGCTGCAGAAGAGCCTCCTGGGATCGGAATTTTTTCAGGGGGACCCCTGGAGCAATGATCTGTCCTGGATAGAGCTGGGAGCGGACGGAACCAACAGGATGGGAAGCACATTCCTCTTCGGGGCGAGTGACACCCGGCTGCTGGACGGGGCCGCGTCCCAGTCAGCCTACGCCGGGAGAATCTACTTCACCCGGCCGCTTGATGAAGGATTCTTTGCGGGTTTTGATCCAGCGATCCAGATGTCAATAGTGAATCCCACCGATGGGGAGGTTACAGTCCGCTGCGTTCTAAGGGGTTCCAATGGAGCAGTTGAACAGAGCCGGGTCATCCCCTCCAGGGGATTCATCTCCGGGGACACGGAAGACCTGGTCGGGCCCGGCCACGGGATCGTCAACGGATACCTGGAAATCGAGGTGACCGAGGGAGACGGGGTGATTGGCTTTTCACGAATCGAGTTTCCCGGAGCCCGGACCGCCCTGGGAATGAACGCGGTCCAGGCAACGGTATCCAGGAAATTCTACTCGGCCCAGGTGGCCCATGGAATGGGCATTGTCACCAGCCTGCGGCTGGTGAACACCTCCGGCACCGCCCGCAACGTTACAATCTCAGCAATCGGGGATGATGGGATTCCCGTTGCCGATCCGGTGTCCGTAGAGATTCCAGGCAGGCAAATCCATGGCGCTGACCTGGGCACCCTCCTCGGCCTGGAAGGTGAGGGGGCAATAACGACCGGCTCCCTGGTGGTTGAAGCGGACGGTAACGGCATCATCGGGGACGTCATCTTTGCCGGGGGGGACACCCTGGATTATGCCATGTCCCTGTCCCTGCAGGACCGGCTGTTCCGGGAAGCGGTATTCAATCACATCTCAAATTTGCCCACTGTATTTACGGGGTTCGCCTTTTACAATCCCGGGGAGGAGACCGCCACTCTCCTGATCGAAGCTATCGGAACCGACGGGAGCAGGGTGGCCGGGAAGACACTGGTCCTCGGCCCCGGGGAAAGGATAGCCCGGACCATTACCGATCCTGACATCTGGCCCGGCCTGCCTTATCAATCCGGGGGCTACATCAGGATCCAGAGCGACCAGCCAATAGCCGGACAGCAACTCTTCGGGGACCGGTCTCTGCGCTACATGGCTGCAATTCCCCCGACCACCAGGTTGGAGCCGATGTTTGATTAGATGCAGGAACTCCGCCCCTGATCGTCTTTGCTCCACTCAGTCATTCATTACTGTTAATGGAGTCCCTTTTCCGTTATTATTGTTTTCCGTTACGATTAATACTGAATCTTGAGTTACTTATGAACAGAAAAGAGACACTCGCGCGGCTGGAAGCACGGGAAGAATGGGATCTGCTGGTGATCGGAGGCGGGGCCACGGGCCTGGGAATAGCCCTTGATGCGGCAACCAGGGGGCTGAAAACACTGCTGGTGGAACAGTCCGATTTTGCCAAGGGAACATCGAGCCGCAGTACCAAGTTGATCCACGGCGGGGTCAGGTACCTGGAACAGGGAAACAACACCCTTGTGGCCGATGCCCTGAAGGAGAGGGGCCGCCTGGTGAAGAACGCCCCGGAACTGGTCAGTCCCCTGCCTATACTCATCCCGCTTTACCATTGGTGGCAGGTCCCCTATTTCGGGACCGGCCTCAAAATCTATGACCATCTTTCCGGGAAGTTCAGCCTCGGGCGTTCCAGGGTCATGGGCAGGGAAAAGACCCTGCAGGAGATCCCTGCTCTGAAGGCTGAAAAACTGAGCGGCGGGGTAATGTTTTATGACGGACAGTTTGATGACGCGGCCCTGGCCACCTCCCTGGCCATCCATTCCTCCCGGGAGGGCGCGGCCGTGCTCAACTACACCAGGTGCGTCTCCCTGCTCAAGGAAGGAGGCAAGGTCAGGGGCGGGATTGTTGAAGATATCCTGTCCGGAAAACAATATGAGGCCAGGAGCCGGGCGGTCATCAACGCCGCCGGGGTCTTTGGAGATGCGGTCAGGCGGATGGACAATCCGGATACCCCTGACATGATCGTTCCGAGCCAGGGGGCCCATATCGTGGTTGACCGGAAATTCATGCCGGGTGACAAGGCCATGCTCATTCCCCGCACTGACGACGGAAGGCTTCTTTTCGCCATCCCCTGGAAAGGCAAGCTGCTGGCCGGTACTACTGATATCGAGGTGGACACGATCGATCTGGAACCGAAGCCGATGGAAGAGGAGATCGATTTCATCCTCTCCCACCTGGGAAGGGTCCTGAAAGACGCTCCCGCAAGGAGTGATGTGCTCAGCACCTTTGCCGGGCTGCGCCCCCTGCTGAAATCGGGCAGGGGCACCGGTACAGCTTCACTCTCCCGGGACCACCAGGTCAAGATCGATGATTCCGGACTGGTTTCGGTGATGGGCGGCAAATGGACTTCCTACCGGAAGATGGCGGAAGACGCGGTTGATAAAACCATAAAGGCCCACGGGCTGCCGGGGCACAAGGCGGCAACCCTGGATTACAGGCTGGAAGCCCCGGAATCGATGGAGCCCGCTGAGAGTCGGTCTGAATCGTTGCATCCGTCATACACGGTCACCCGTGAACAGGTAGTGGAAGCTGTCCGCAACGAGATGGCCTGTACCGTGGAGGATTTCCTTTCCCGCCGGGTACGCCTGCTGCTGCTGGATGCCCGGGCCGCAGTGGAAACCGTTCCCGAGGTTGCCCGAATAATGGCTGAAGAGCTGGGCCGGGACCGGGAGTGGGTGGAAAACCAGGTCAGGGAATTCCGCGAGCTTGCTGAGGGATA
>CAZOGT010000199.1:0-5932 GCA_964579015.1 uncultured Acidobacteriota bacterium
TCTCCTGGGCCAGGATGGATTCGGGCTTATCCTTGAATATCCTGGAGCCCGGATTTACGGATTGTCGGAGGAGCATGGAAACGTAGATTTTTCAGCGTGCGGGAAAGCGCCTGAAATTGGGGAAAAGGTTACTGTCCTGCCTAATCACTGCTGTGTGTGCAATAACCTTTTCAATGAAATTGCAGGATTCAGGAAAGGAACAGTTGAAAGGGTTTGGAAAGTTGATGCCAGAGGAACGCTTCAGTAGATCCAGCCAGGTGAATTTTGCAGGTTAAGAAAATTCAGGCTTTGTTGATGCTGGGCATATTTTCTTCGGCCCTTCTCTATTATCTCTGGGCCGGCAGGTACAGCTATTTCCATTTTCCGGTCCTGGTCACGGTTGAAATCACCTGCCTTGGCCTGATCCTGTTGTCTCATTTTCTGTTCCCGGCTGACTCGCGATCACTGGGACTCAGGTTCAGTAATTTTTTTCAGGGCGGAAAGTTTTATGGCGGAATGTCGCTTTCAGGTTGCCTGCTGATCGCGGCGATCGGGTGGAACAACCCTGACCTGAATTTCAGGATAGCGGAAGAGGCCCCTGCGTACCTGGCCTGGGCCGCAATCCAGCAGTACGCGCTGCAGAATTTTTTCCTGCGCCTGGCCCTGGTGGTGTTTACGCCGCACAGGGAGGTTGAACCAGCCAGGCCCGGGGTTCCGATGAGCGGGCAGACCCGCATCCTGGCTTCCCTTCTTGCAGCGTCCGCCTTCTCCCTGTTTCATTTTCCCTCGCCCGTTTTTGCCGTGGTGACTTTTGCTGCTGCTTTTTTCTGGTGCCTGGTCTATACACGCCTGCCGAATTTTTATTGGGCCTGGGCCTCCCATTTTATGCTGGGGATCTGTCTTTCCTTTTTCCTGAAGACCGGGCTGATGGGCCAGCTGCAGGTGGGACCCGGAGGGTTTCGCTATGAGGCCTACGGAGACGGCGTAAGCGTTGCCGCGGGTTACGGGAGCAGGGGGGAACCTTTTATTGCCGCGGTTCCCGGCCCGGACCGCGGAAATGCCTCTCTGGTCAGGGTTTTTACGCCGGGAGGGGAACTCCTGGCTGAATGGACGGCTTTCCCGGAATTTGATTTTTCCGCGATGATCGCGGCCGGGGATGCGGGGTTCGGACCCGGAGATGAAATAATCGCCGTTCCGGGGCCCGGCCCGGATAATCCTCCTGTGGTGAGGATCTTCACCCCCGGCGGGAAGCTGTTGAAGGAAATCAGGATAAGCGATCCTGATTTTCCGGAATCCTATGGAGCATGGGCAGGTGTTTCCGGGGGGAAGCTTTACCTCGGCCCCGGTCCGGGTCCGCGCGCTCCGCAGATCCTGGCTGAATACAGCCCGGCTGGAGAACTGCTCAGGAAATGGTCGTTACCGGAGGGCGGCGCTCTTTCCGGTGCAGGTTCCGGTGCAGGGTTGTTTCATAATGGAATACGCGGTGTTGTGAAGGGCGAGGAGAATCCTCTCCTGCTGAGTTGGGGAAGCGGTATTTCCGTCAACCCCTCGATTGTCGCCATATCCGATACTGCAGGGAACAGCTTGAGGACACTTGAAACCCTGCCGACAACCTTCGGGGTGAACCTGGCCCTGGTTGAGCTTGGGGATAAGGGCTGGGGAATAGCCGCAGGCCCCGGTCCTTTGCGCGGGTATCCTCCCTGGATCAAGGTGTTTGCCGCCGGGGAAGGATGGCGCACTGTCAGTGACATGGCCCCCTGGGAAGATGAGGGTTCCTGCGGAATCAACCTTTCGGCAGTAGATATCGATGGGGACGGTGTCGATGAACTGGTTGCGGGCGAAGGCTGGGGAAAAGGAAGGCCGGCACGGGTACGGGTGCTCAGCATCAAGGGTGAAATCCTCCACCAGTGGGAGGCTTTTTGAGAAATGTCTAAAGCCGCTGCAGGCTCATGCCTCCGTCGACCATGAAAACACTCCCAGTGGAATATGGGAAGTCCCCCCTGACCAGTGCCGCCGCCGCCTTTCCGACATCATCGGGTAATCCCCACCTTCCCAGCAGTGTAAGGCCTTCCTCAATCAACCTGTCATACTTTTCTGTGACCCCGGATGTCATGTCGGTTTTTATAATCCCGGGACGTACCTCGAAGACCGGAATGCTGAATTCCGCCAGGCGGGCGGCCCACAGCCTGGTGGCCATTGCAATTCCTGCCTTGGAAATGCAGTACTCTCCCCTGTTGACCGAAGCGAACTCCGCCGAGACAGAGGAGATATTGACTATGCATCCCTGGAAATCCGGGGAAGCGTTTTTTTGTTTTACCATGTAGCCGGCTGCCGCCTGGGTCAGAAAATAGGGGCCCTGCAGGTTTACGCGCATCACCTGCTCAAAGCTTTTTTCACTTGCTTCCAGGATATCTTTCCTTTCCGGGGGCGCAATCCCGGCATTGTTTATCAGGATATCAAGTCTTCCGAAATTCCTGATGATGGAATTCAGGAGGTGCAGGCGGTCCGCGGCTGAAGACACGTCCGCCTGGATATAGTGCACAGTGACACCAGATTCCTTAAGTTCATCAACGCTTTGCGATACATTTTCAATCTGACTTCTGCCGCACAGGCAGAGATCAATGCCCTCACCAGCCAGGGCGCGAGACACGCCCAGGCCTATTCCCCGTGCTCCCCCGGTTACCAATGCAACTCTACTCATATGCCTCGTCTCCCCAGAATGTGAGGTGCGACCCCCTTAGCATGTGTTCCAGGTACGCGACCAGTTCCCTGGCATGGTAGTCCCCCCACATGCTTGATTCCCCGCAGGGGACGGAATACCCTTCGGGGATGTAGTCCCAGTTATTAGGGCGGTGGTAGACGGAATGCAGGACCAGGCCCTGGTGATCCCTGCTGCGGGACAGGTATGTTTCACTGAGGATGGTTCTGGTCACGGCCAGGCCGGCCTGCAGGTATTTTTCTCCCAGTTCCGTCAGCCCTTTACGTTTCAGGAACCTTCCCAGCCTCAGCAGGCCCTGGGCGGATATGGCTGCCGCCGAAGAATCGACAGGTTCATATTCATTGAAGGGATCAGCAGGCCTCTCCAGGTGGTTTTCGAGGTCCCGCAGGCCGGGAGCACCGGTATCCCAATAGGGAATGCCGTTGGAGGGCGTATTTTTTATGTAGAAATCACCGGCTGCCATGGCGGCTTTAAGCAGCAGGCTTTCGATGCCCTCTTTTTCTCCCAGTTCCGAAAGCTCTTCTTCAGGAACGGTATCCAGGAACTCGAGGATTTCTGCGAAGCCGGTAATGGCCCAGGCCAGGCCCCGGGTCCAGGTGGAGCGATTGGAATAGCCCTGCTGGGTACTGGTGCAGCGGAAGCTTCCATCATTTGTGTTGAAGATGCATTCGTGCGCGACCCTTCCCCTTGTGTCATAAATGTCCCGTTTTTCCCCGTAAAAAACTGAAAAGATGGCGGTCATCCTGGCATGGGACACCAGTCTCTCGAGGAGCGATATCCGGCAATCGTTTTCTCCGTAAAAGGTGTGACCCAGGATCCATCCCAGGGCCAGGACCCTCAGGGTGCGGATGGTATCCACAAAGAGTGAATGGGGGCCGTTAAATGAATATATGTAGCCCAGCGAGCCAGTGGATGTCCACCTCCCGGCCTGTACCGCGGCAGAGCATTTCAGGGCCAGTTCGGCAAAGTTCAGCTGCCACTCATTCTCCGGGATGGCCCCGTTTTTGAGAAGCCTCCGGAGATTCCCATAAGTGCTTACATTGTTGAAACCATGGTCATGGACTCCGGTATGGGTGAGGTGTGGGGCCATTCTTTCCCTAATTCCCCTGATGGCCATATCCAGGAATTCCGGGTTGCGGTCAGCCTCGTACTGCAGCAGCGCCGACCCATAGAGGAAGCCCATGGTCCAGTCGGTCCAGCCGCGGGTAGTGTATCTGCCGTTGACAGTAAAGACCGGAGAACCCTTGGCAAAATCAAATTCCTGTTCGATTGATTGCAGCTTGTTTCCTGAAAGTTTCCAGAAGGTGTTGAAAAGCGGCTGCAGTCCCTGGGGTTCAAGTTTCTCTTGAATATCAATCATAAGAATATTATAGACGCTGATTCAATAATTGAAAGGAGAAGAAGGGGCGTAAAATAATTAAAAATTCAACGGTGCCCAACGGGGCCTCAGAGAGGGCGCCCGGGATCTATCCAGCGGAATTCCGGCGTGGTAGTATTCAGGTAGGGCTTTCAGTACCTGGAACCTGTTTATGTAGGATTGAATGAAAAGGGGTTGTCAGTTTATGAAGATTGCAGACTTGAGGGAGATGGAAGGGCGAGCCTACCCGGCGCAAAGGATAACCCGGAACCTGGCAGGGGGGCAGTCCCCGATCCAGGCCGAGGCTTTCAGCATGGGATACGTGACCCTGGAACCTAATGGAGGGCAGGTTCCCTGGCACAGTCATGACCAGGAAGAGGTCTACTTTATCCTAAAAGGGGAAGGGCAGTTCTGCCTTGGTGAGGAGTTGCAGAATATCAGGGAAATGCAGGCTGTACATGTGCCGTCCAGCGTTTTTCACCAGCTGACCAATATTGGGGACCAGCCGCTGGTGATGATTTACTGTTATGGCCCGGCCGGGGACGTTGATCACTGGAAACAGGAGTTGGCTGGCACTCTCCCGGTAGCCGGGAAAGATGCCCCCCCGCTGCCCGAGGGGGCCTGGCCGCAGTGCACTGAAGCCTGATCAGTCCGGCTGTCCGGGTTAACCGCGGGATGCGCGGCCCCGCCCTGATTAGAGGGAAGGAAAAGATGGGAAAAAGGGAAATCGGAATAATATTGAATGGAGTCACTGGACGCATGGGGAGAAACCAGCACCTGGAGAGGTCTATCCTGGCCATATCCGGGGAGGGCGGGATCGAGGTCGCGCCGGGGGAGTTTGTTGTTCCCAGGCCGGTTCTGGTCGGCAGGAATCCAGCCAAGCTTGAGAAAATAGCAGCGGATTTCGGGGTCAGGGACTGGACTGTCAGCCTGGATGAAGCCCTGGAAAGGAAAGACTGCGAAATTTATTTCGACTCCCAGACTACGGGCTTAAGGACAGGTGCCGTGAAAAAAGCCATATCTGCCTGCAAGCACGTATACTGCGAGAAGCCGACAGCTCTCTCGACGGAAGACGCGTTGGACCTCTACCGGATGGCAGCCGAGGCCGGAGTCAGGCAGGGAGTTGTCCAGGACAAGCTCTGGCTGCCGGGGCTGTTGAAGCTCAAAGCGCTGCTGGACAGCAAGGCTCTGGGGCACATCCTTTCAGTAAGGGGGGAATTCGGGTACTGGGTTTTCCCGGGAGACACTGTCCCCTGCCAGAGGCCTTCCTGGAACTACCGGAAAGAAGACGGCGGCGGAATAATCCTGGACATGTTTCCTCATTGGAGATATGTGATAGACAATCTCTTCGGGGACATCAAGGCGGTAAATTGTATTGCCGCCACCCACCTGCCTGTCCGGTGGGATGAGAACGGGCATCGTTATGACTGTACGGCGGAAGATGCCGCCTATGCATCTTTCGAGCTCTCGAACGGGGTTATCATTGCCTTCAATTCATCATGGGCGGTCAGGGTCAGGAGGGATGACCTTCTGACTATCCAGGTTGACGGGACCGAGGGTTCTGCGGTTGCAACCCTGCGAGACTGCAGGATCCAGCCGGCAGAATCCACCCCGCGCCCGGTCTGGAACCCGGATGTGGAGAACCCCCTGGACTTTTTTGACAACTGGGTAAAGGTCCCGGGTAACGGGATATCGGAAAACGCCTTTAAAGCCCAGTGGAAGCTTTTTCTACGGCACGTCCTGATGGATGAACCTTTCCCATGGGACCTGCTGGAAGGGGCAAAGGGAGTCCAGCTGGCTGAAAAAGGGGAGGAATCCTGGCGGAAAAAGGCCTGGGTGTAGATCCCGGACCTGGGAGTAACCTATTGACGATTGTG
>CAZOGT010000200.1:0-5928 GCA_964579015.1 uncultured Acidobacteriota bacterium
TCCTGACGTGCATTGATCGTTGATGGTCGTTTTTCCGGGGGTATTGTTTGAATCCCGAACTGCTTCCTCTCCCGGTTCCGGTGTGCCGCTCTTCCACTGCCAAAGTGGTTTCAAATGCAGTTTTCTGGTATGTTCAGCTTTCCGGAAAGCCATATGTTTAAATATCAGAAAAATTTACGTTTTTTTGCCCAGGTCGCCCATGGCCTCGAAGATGCCGGGGGCAGGGAACTGTCTGACCTGGGCGCTTCGGAGATCAGGCCTGCCTTCAGGGGTATTCACTTCACCGCGGACTACCCCTCTCTCTACCGGGTAAACTACTGTTCACGGATCTGCACCAGAATTCTGGCCCCATTGATTTCTTTTGACTGCCACAGTGATAAATATTTGTACAAGACCGCCTTCAGCATGCCCTGGGAAGAGATCCTTTCCCTGGAGACAACTTTTGCAATTTTCGCCAATGTTTCCAACAGCAATATCAACCATTCCCAGTACGCGGCCAGGAAACTGAAGGACGCTATAGTTGACCGGTTCCGGGAGAATAGCGGGGCAAGGCCGGATGTTGATCCCGACAATCCTGATGTCTGGCTGAACCTTCACATCCATGGAAACAAGGCGACAATAAGCCTGGACACCTCCGGAGGGTCCCTGCATCGAAGGGGTTACCGCAAAAAGACCGTAAAGGCGCCGATGCAGGAAAACGTTGCCGCTGCCATTATCAGGTTCAGCCAGTGGGACGGCAATATCCCTTTGTACGATCCATTCTGCGGTTCGGGAACCCTGTTGGCCGAAGCGTTGCTGGAACGATGCAGGATTCCTGCCGGATACCTGCGGAACCGCTTCGGTTTTGAACGCCTTCCCGATTATGACCCGGAACTCTGGCAACAGGTCCGTGCGGAGTGCAACAGCCTGATTGCCCCCCTACCCAAAGGCCTTGTCAGTGGCAGTGATTCCTCCCCCGAAGCCGTTACCGCGGCAAGGGCCAATTGCGGATCATTGCCCGGAGGCGGGAATATAGCCATTAAAAAAGCACGTTTTCAGGATCTGGGAGAGATAAGGGATTCCGTCATTGTCTGCAATCCCCCTTACGGGATCAGGCTGAATTCCGAAAAAGGGGCCAATGCGGCGCTCCAGGAATTCGGGGTGTTCCTGAAGGAGAAATGCCGGGGGTCAATAGCCTATATCTACCTGGGCAAGGAATCCTTACTGGAGCAGGTCCCTCTCTGGCCGTCCTGGAAGAAGTCCTTGAATAATGGCGGGCTTGAAGGGGTTCTTGCAAGATACAAGGTAAGGTGAAGCCGGAAAAATGGAGGCAATCTTATGAACACAATTTTATACCGAGAGGCATCTTGCTAAGCGCCATGAAAAAAGACACAGCCATATTGTTAGTGTATTCTAAGGACCGTCCCGGACTCGTCAACCGGATTACCGGGTTTATTCACCGATACGGGGGAAATATTCTTTACCTGGACCAGCATGCCGACCATGAGGCCAGGGATTTCTTCATGCGGATTGAGTGGGAGCTGGAGAAGTTTACCCTCAGCGGACATGATATCGAGGCAAAAGCCCTGGAAGAGGTCATCAGGCCCCTGGAAATGCAGTACCAGCTCTATTTCTCATCGTCCCGGCCCCGGATGGCGGTGTTTGTCAGCCGCCATGCCCACTGTTTTGCCGACATCCTGCACCGCTATTCGACCGGGGAATGGCAGGTGGATATTCCCCTGGTCATAAGCAATCATGAGGACATGCGTAAACAGGCGGAAATCCATGGAATATCCTATTTCTGCCTGCCTGTTACCCGGGAAAACAAGAGTGAACAGGAAGCCGGGGCTCTGTCGCTGCTGGCTGAATATGAGGTGGAGTTCATTGTGCTGGCCCGCTACATGCAGATTCTTTCGCCCGGTTTTGTGGGCCATTATCCGAACCGGATCATTAATATCCACCATTCTTTTCTTCCGGCCTTTCCCGGGTCCAACCCCTATCGCTCAGCGGCTGACCGGGGCGTGAAGATCATCGGCGCCACCAGTCACTACGTCACTTCCGACCTGGATGCCGGGCCGATCATTGAGCAGGGCATAACCCGGGTCAGCCACCGTGACACAGTGGAGGACATGGTCCGCAAGGGCAGGGATGTGGAAAGGGTCGTCCTGGCAAAGGCCGTATACCAGCATATCAATCGGAAAATTCTGGTGCTGAACAACCGGACAGTGGTCTTCGAGTAGCAGGCCGCGGGCCCGGGCCCGCGACATCAAGGCTCGAAATCAGAATCCGGGTCCCGGGAGGCCGCGGATTGCTGGGATTCAGTCCCTCGATTTAATCAGGAGGGAATGTTATACAGGAATTGATATCCATGCTGGATATAACCTGGGAGCGGCGGATGTCTGGGGAAGTTCTGAAAAGGAAGTTTATGACCATGCCCAGTAACTGGATCTGGTTTCTCGGACAAGTCATTATTTTCTATGTGCTGATTGTTATAGCCGCTTTCTTCCTCCAGGATTTTCTACTGTATCCTGCCGCATCGATTACTTCTGAGCAGGCCAAAGACCGGTATGCCAGGCTGGGATTCGCACCCTGGCCGGATGATGTGCCCGGGCACAGGGGATACCTGTCTGAATCTCTGATTGAACCTGTTCTTGGCACTGTAATCGTGTTTCACGGCAATGCCGGTACGGCCCTGGACAGGGCCTATTACCCGCGGGCCCTGAACCGCCTGGGATACCGGGTAATCCTCGCCGAATATCCCGGTTACGGCTCCCGTTCCGGCAGCTTCGGCGAGCAGTCCTTCGTGGATGACGCGGCCGTGGTGTTGGATGAGGCGAAAGGCCGGTTCGGTTCGCCGGTATTCCTGATCGGTGAGTCGCTTGGCGCCGGTGTCGCGGCCGCCCTGGCTGCCAGGATGCCTGATTCAGTCGACGGAATAGCATTGATCACTCCCTGGGACAGCTTGCCGGACCTGGCCCGGCGAAAGTTCTGGTTCCTTCCCGCAGGGCTTATCGTTAAATCTGAATTTGACAATATTGCCAACCTGGCCTTGTATGGGGGGCCAAAAGCCGTACTCATCGCTGCAGAAGACAGCATCATTCCTCCCCGGCACGCAATGCGCCTGTACCAGGTCCTGGACCAGCCCAGGCGGCTATGGACGTTTGAAGGGGCGGGCCATAACAGCTGGCCCGCGTCAGCGGATGAGAAGTGGTGGGCCGAACTGGTGGATTACCTGGCATTGCATGGGAAATAGAAATTCAGATTTACCAGGATGCTGCTGCTGCTGCTGTCGTCAGAGGATGGCTATATCATTACCTGATTTTCATGTGGATGAAGAAGTTTTGGACTGGTTAATAACCCGGAAATGGTAACCGGAGATAGTGAGATGCAAGGCAAGCTAGTCACCCTGGTGATTCTCGGAATCGTGATCGGCTCCAACAATCTGGCCGTCGCCCTGGCCCTGGGGAGCCTTGGCCAGGCGGCCCGCCGATTCCGGGTGATGCTGGTGTTTGGCCTCTTCGAATTCTTCATTCCCCTGCTGGGAATATGGCTGGGAAGCAGTGTAGCCAGGTCCATAGGGTTGCAGACACAGGGCATCAGTGCCGCCCTGCTGGTAGTGCTGGGCCTGCTCGCGGTGACCGGGGGAATACTCAAAGGTGAAGACCATGAACACCTGGCCAGGCGGGTAACCAATTGGGGAGGGCTGGTAATCCTGGCCGCAGGCCTGAGTACGGATAACCTGCTGGTCGGTTTCAGCCTGGGCCTGAGCAGGGTGAATCCCTTGAGTGTTGCCCTGACAATTATGGTTTTTTCGGTAGTCTTCACCTGGGCGGGAATGCATCTCGGCAGGGTGTCACGCCGAAATTATGAAAAGGGGGCCAGGATCGGCGCAGGGGTTCTTCTGGTGGCGCTTGGGATAGCTAACTGGTTTGGTTGGATTTAAGCTGATTCATAGAACGCCCGCGAAACGCGGCTAGCATGTTTTGACCAGGGATGCGTGTTGGCCGCAATATAACGCGAAACGCAACCTCATCCCAATGACCAGGGGGACCTCATGTAGGGATTCATCAGCCTGTTGGCCTCGTCATCGTTGACGAACTCCTCCTTCACCGGGTCCCACTGCAGCCTGCGCCCCAGCCTCATGGCCATCATGTTTAACAGGCAGGCGCAGCAGCTCCGGTGACCAGCCTCAACCGGGGCGAAGAGCTCCTCTACGCCCCTGATCCCGTTAATGAAGTTCTGGACATGGTCCGGGCTGCGGCCAAGCCTTGTTTTGAACCCCGATTCATCAATTGCCAGCAGTTTTTCGTCCGAAGCTTCCAGCGTGCCTTCGTGGATGCGCAAAAATAGCCAGCCCTCTTCGCCTGTAAACCTGACCCCGCGCGGATTGGCCGTAGTCCCTCCGTACATTCTGACCCCGTTGGCGTAGCGGTTGGTGAACCCGAATTCCATCGGTGCATCGTAGATGCCGTTGTCATCGTCCCATCCCCGGGCTTCAACTTCGACCGGCCCTGAGTTGTCGGAATCGTTTCCGAACTGGGCGATATCAATTACGTGGGCGCCCCGGTCAGACATTTCGCCGCATCCGAATCTGAGGTTGAAGCGCCAGCCGAAGGGCTGCAGGCCTTCGTAATAGGGCATAGCCGGGGTATGTCCCAGCCACATGTCCCAGTCGAGACCCTCCGGAACCGGGAGTTCCAGGGGGCGCCCATCATGTCTGCGAATGTTATTGTGGTGGTCCTGGTTGGTCGGCAGGTTGATCTGCATTTCCTCCAGCCGGCCGATGTAGCCGTTGCGGACCAGTTCAACGCAGTAGCGGGCATTGTCGCGGGACCGCTCGTGGCTGCCGGTCTGGAGCTTGACGCCTGCCCTGACGACCGCATCCCGCAGGGCCTTGCTCTCACCGATGGAGTTGCAGAGCGGCTTTTCGCAATAGATATGCTTGCGGGCTTCGGCGGCGGCGATGCTGATAAGGGCGTGCCAGTGGTCAGGGGTGGCCACGATCACGGCATCGATATCGCGGTCTTCCAGCAGCTCACGAAAGTCGGCATATGGTTTGCAATCCTGGTTTCCGTTGGCCTTGTTGATTAGGTCGACACCCTTTCCCAGCTGGGTCCGGTCTACATCGCAGGCAGCGGTTACCACACTCTCCCCCAGCTCCGCGAAGTGCCTGGCCAGCCAGTTGCCGCGTCCTCCGGAGCCGATCAGGCCTACGTTGAGGAGCTCATTGGCGCCGAAAGCTCGTTCCGGAATGATGGTTGGAACCGTAGCGGCGGCGGCTGCTGCTGCGGCTGATTTTAAAAAAGTACGACGGTCTGGTCTTGACATCATGCCCTCCCTCCTGGCGGCTGATCCTTTTTCGAAACAGGACAGTCTTTCTCATGAAAATGATGCCTGAAGGAAGATAGATTGTCCAGCAGAAAGAAAGGCAGGTTACCGGATCAGCGGCTAATCCAGGAACAGGCCTGATTCGGGGCCTACCGGAAATCCGAATAGAATCCAAACGGTTAAGAGGACCGCCCAGATCAGCAGGAAGAAAAAGGTATAAGGCAGCATGGTGGAGATAACAGTTCCGATACCGGCTTTTTTGTCGTAACGTTCCATCCAGGCGACAATCAGGGCAAAGTAGGACATCATCGGGGAAATGACATTGGTAATGCTGTCTCCGATTCGATATGTAGCCTGGATAAGCTCAGGAGTATATCCCAGAAGCATGAACATGGGGATGAAGACCGGCGCCATTATGGCCCATTTGGCCGAGGCACTGCCCATGAACAGATTTATGACTGCTGAGAGGAGAATGAACGCCAGCATCAGGGGAATGTCGCCCAGGCCGGATGCTTCAAGCAGCCCGGCTCCCTCAATGGCAATAATCAGCCCCATATTCGTCCACTTGAAATAGGCTACAAACTGGGCGGCAAAGAAGACCAGGACAATGTAGATGCCCAG